>WJMD01000013.1 GCA_014728125.1 Candidatus Effluviviaceae Genus V sp. | reverse complement strand
GGCCCGGGTCGTCCCGGGCCGCGGTCGGGTTCGTCGTCGGACTAGTTCTTGTCCTCGTCCTCTTCCTCGTCGACGACCTCGTAGTCGGCATCGACCACGTTCTCGTCGCCGCCGGCACCCTGCTCGGGCCCGGCGCCCGCCTGCTGCTGCCCACCGGCCTCGGAACCTCCGGCCTGCTGCTGCCCGCCGGTGCCCTGGTACATCCTCTCGGCCAGTTTGTGTGACGCCTGCTGGAGCGCCTCCATGTCGCGCTTTATCTCCTCGCGACCACCCTCCTTGAGGGTCTCCTTCAGCTTGGCGATGGCAGACTCGATGCTGGAACGGTCCGAGGCGTCGAGCGAGTCGCCGTGCTCCTTCAGGGTCTTCTCGGTCGTGTAGACGAGAGAGTCGGCCTGGTTCCTCAGCTCGATCTCCTCGCGCCGGGCCTCGTCCTCCGACTCGTGCTCCTTCGCCTCCTTGACCATCTTGTCGATCTCGTCCTCGGAGAGCCCGCTCGACACCTCGATGCGGATCTTCTGCTCCTTGCCCGTGCCGAGGTCCTTCGCCGAGACGTGGACGATGCCGTTGGCATCGATGTCGAACGTCACCTCGATCTGCGGCACGCCCCTCGGCGCCGGGGGGATCCCGACGAGGTCGAAGCGGCCCAGCGTCCTGTTCTGACTCGCCATCGGCCGCTCGCCCTGGAGGACGTGGATCGACACCGCCTGCTGGTTGTCGGCGGCCGTCGAGAAGATCTGACTCTTCTTGGTCGGGATCGTGGTGTTCCGCTCGATCAGCGTCGTCATGACCCCGCCGAGTGTCTCGATGCCGAGCGAGAGCGGCGTGACGTCCAGAAGCAGCACGTCCTGCACGTCCGATTCCCCGGCGAGGATCGCACCCTGGATCGCGGCGCCGACGGCGACGACCTCGTCCGGGTTGACGCCCTTGTGGGGGTCCTTTCCAAAGATCTCCCTGACCTTCTCCTGGACGGCCGGTATGCGCGTCGTGCCGCCGACGAGTACGACCTCGTCGACACCGGACGCATCGAGCTTCGCATCGGCCAGCGCCTTCTTGCAGGGCTCGACCGTGCGGTCGATGAGCTCACCGATGAGCGACTCGAGCTTCGCCCGGGTCAGCTTCATCGTCAGGTGCTTCGGTCCGGACGAGTCGGCCGTGATGAACGGAAGGTTGATCTCGGTCTCCAGCGTCGACGAGAGCTCGATCTTCGCCTTCTCGGCGGCCTCCTTGAGGCGCTGAAGCGCCATCGCGTCGCCGCGGAGGTCGATCCCGCTCTCTTTCTTGAACTCGTCTGCGATCCAATCGATGACCTTCTGGTCGAGGTTGTCGCCGCCGAGGTGCGTGTCGCCGTTCGTGGCCAGCACCTTGACCAGTCCCTCGTCGATCTCGAGGATCGAGATATCGAACGTACCGCCGCCGAAGTCGTAGACGGCGATCTTCTCCTGCCCCTTCTTCTCGAGACCGTAGGCGAGCGACGCGGCGGTCGGCTCGTTGATGATCCTGAGGACATCGAGGCCCGCGATCTTGCCCGCGTCCTTCGTCGCCTGGCGCTGCGCGTCGTTGAAGTAGGCGGGCACGGTGATGACGGCCTGCTCGATCTTCTCACCGAGATGCTGCTCGGCGGTGTTCTTCATGGACTGGAGGATCATCGCCGAGATCTCGGGCGGCGCGTAGGTCTTCCCGCCCGCCTCGATCTGGACCTCTCCGTTGTCCTTCTTCGTGACCTTGTACGGAACGAGCCCGATCTCCTCGCCGACCTCGCCGTAGCGCCGCCCCATGAACCGCTTGATCGAGAACACGGTGTTCTCGGGGTTCGTGACGGCCTGGCGCTTCGCGGGCTGGCCGACGAGTCGCTCTCCCGACTTCGTGAACGCCACGACGGAGGGTGTCGTTCTGCCTCCCTCGGGGTTCGGGATGACGTTCGGCTCTCCGCCCTCTACGACGGCGACGCACGAGTTCGTCGTTCCCAGGTCGATTCCGATGACCTTGCTCATAGAAACAGCTCCTCCTCCTTGATTCGGCTCTATGCTCTCTCGGGCGGGCGAGCCGCCCTCGTTCGGTACCGCCTATTTCGCGACCACGACGCGCGAGCACCTCAAGAGCCTGTCGCCCATCGTGTAGCCGCGCTGAAGCTCCGACACGATCTCCTCGGACTCGTGCTCGTCGGACTCGACCTGCTGCACGGCCTCATGGATGTTCGGGTCGAAACGGGCCCCGCATGCCTCGATCGGCTCGACGCCCTGTGCCGCCAGAACGCTCTTGAGATGCTTGAGGATCATCTCGACGCCCTGCCGGAACGGGTCGTCCGGCTCCGGCGCGTTCGGCACGTCACACGCGACGGCACGCTCGAAGTTGTCGATGACCTCGAGAAGCGGGAGGATGACCTCCTCCTTCGCTTCACGGGACCACCGTCTTCTCTCGCGCTCCACGCGCCGCTTGTAGTTCTCGAGATCCGCCAGAGCGCGGAGCCACTTCGTGTTCAGTTCCTCGAGTTCATCGCGGAGCGCGGCGATGTCAGCCGCCGCCGTCTCCGAGAGATCGGTCGACTCCTGCTCTCCTGCTCCGGGGGCGTTCCCCCCGTTGCGCGCGTCCCGTCGCCCGTCCTCTTCTCTGTCCGCGTCGTTCGGGAATGTCACCTGGTCTCTTCCTCCTTCTCCTCCGGAACCCCCTCGGGCCTGCCGGAGAACGTCCTCTCGATGGCCCGGGCGAAATAGCCGACCAGGCCGATGAGCTTGTCGTATCGCATCCGGGTCGGGCCGATGACGCCCATTCGACCGACCCGCCTTCCGATCGCGTAGGGTGCGACGACCAGAGACAGCCGGCGCATGCCGCGGCGTCTGTTCTCGCGTCCGATCCTCACAACAACGCGCCCGGGATCGCCGAGACCGCAGAGCACGTCGGCCAGCGTCTCCTCGCTGTCGAGGAGCTCGCCCAGAACAGACGGATCCCCGGAGAACTCCGGGTGACTCAGAATGTACCGCGCCCCGTCGTAGTGTACCCGCTCCGCGCCGACTGACAGCGCTCCGCAGTGCTCGAGAAGCCGCTCGACCACCGGCCTGAGCCGCTCGTCGGCCTCGGGCAGGCGCCGTCTGAGCTCCGACACGACGTCGCCGACATCAAGCCCGGCGAGCCACGATGAGAGCCGCGGCCCCTGATCGAGCAGATCCTCGGTCGTGACGGCTCCCCCGGCCTCGACGGCGACGGTCCTGAAGCGGCCCGAACGGGTGGCCACAACGGCCAGCACCCCGCCGCTCGCGAGCGGAGCGAACTCCACCCGCTCGACGATCTCGCGGCTCTCGGCCGGCGCGACGGCCACCGCCAGCTCGTGCGTCAGCTGGCTGGCGACGCGGGAGGCGCGGGCGATGAGCGAATCGTGCTCGGCGTCGGGCGCGCGGATGAGGGCGTGCGTGATGCGCCGCATCTCGCCGGCAGACACGTCGGCTGGCTCCATCAGCCTGTCGACGTAGTGTCGGTACCCGCTGTCGGTCGGCACGCGGCCGGCCGACGTGTGCGGCTTCGCGATGAAACCCCGCTCCTCGAGCGTCCTCAGCACGTTCCGCACCGTGGCCGAACTGACGTCGATGCCCCTCCGGCGCACGATGGCGCCTGAGCTCACAGGATGCGTGGTCCTGACGTATGTCTCAACGACGGCCTTGAGGACGTCGCCCTCTCGTTCGCTCAACGGGCTGTCGGCCACCGCCACCACCTCCTTGTCCGCACGTGTTAGCACTCTAGAGAGTGGAGTGCTAACACGCCCAAAGATAGTGGCGTGCGTGGGAGGTGTCAAGGCGAAACAGCCGTGCGGATACGACGGAGGACTGCGCCTGTAGGGATCACCTGATGAGATCGAAGATGCGGTCGAAACGCGGCCTGGCGCGGGAGGCGTCCCACGACCAGTAGATGAGAACGGCCTTCCCCTGGATGAGGCTCTCGTCCATATAGCCCCAGTCCCTGCTGTCTGCACTCCAGTTTCTGTTGTCCCCCAGCATGAAATACGAGTCCTCGGGGACCTTGATCGGACCGTAGTCCGCCCAACGCGGCGTCGGCGGCTTGAGCTTGACGTAGTCCTCCTCGACGCGCTCGCCGTTGATGTAGAGGACGTTGTTCTTGAGTTCGATGACGTCTCCGGGAAGACCGATGCACCGCTTGACGTAGTTCTCCTTGCGCGAGCGGGGGTCGGGATCCGGGTACTCGAACACGATGATGTCCCCACGCTCCGGCTCGCGGATGCCCGGAAGCCGTGTGTCGGTGAACGGTATCTTGATACCATAGATGAACTTATTGACGATCAGAAAGTCACCGACCAGAAGCGTGTCCTCCATGGACCCTGACGGTATGCGGAACGTCTGCACGACGAAGGCGCGAAGCACGAGCGCCAGAAGAACGGCCGTGACGACCGTCTCGACGAAGTCCCTGAAATAGCCCTTCCGTGCCTGCCTCCTGCCTGCGCTCTTCGACCTCGCTGCCATGGTGCATTCCTCTCAGGTCACGCCGTCCGGCGCGCGGACGGCGGTCCGTATGCTCTAGAACCTGATGGAGAGCCCGACCGCCACACGGTCGGCGACGACCTCTCCCTCGACCGCCAGCGGACGTTCCAGCCCCGGCGACAGCGACTCTCCGAATCCGGCGAGATGCGCGTCGACATACGCGTCGGTGATCGCGTAGAGCGCCGCTCCGACCGCCCACCAGATGAGCGTCTGCCTCCGGTCGTAGTGCTCGGAGTACTCGTCGAACCACTCCGCGTCCCGCGTCTCCTGGTACCGGCGGTACGCATTGCGGGTCCGCCTGTCCTCCACGACGAGCCCGGCGATCAGGAGCGCCTCGGCGGCCCCGATGACCGCGGCCTTCATCTCCTTGCCGTTCAGCAGCTGGCCGAGACCGGGGTACGAGGCGGAGGCGAGCAGGATCGGCGTTCCCTTGAGCCGCCCCGGCTCCGGCATGGCGACATCGTCGGCGGCCGTGACCGGGGCCGCGGCGAGCACGACGGCCGCGGCGGCAAGCAGGAGGACCGGGACGCGCACGCCGTTCAAACCGCGAACCCCCGGACGTCGCGCGAGCGCATCGGGGTGACCGTCCGCTGGAGACGGTCGCCCTCGTCGGCCCAGAGCTCGACGACGACCTCCTCATCGGGCTCGGTGTCCGCGTATCGGGCGACGATGCGGGACGCCATGTCGCGGTCATCCTCCTGCGCCGAGCCGCTGAGGATGGCGACCGGTCCCTTTCTCTCGTACGCTTTGACAAACAGCTCGCCCGGAGGTTTCATCTCGAAGAGCGACTCGTTCTCGGCGTGATTGCGGCCGACGATCAGCTTCGACCCGCCCGGCAGACGGAACTGCCGCCCGACCGCAAGAAGCCGCACGGCCTCGACCGACAGTCCCTCGTGCTCCATGAGGTCGCGAACGAGACGCGCGTAGTTCTCGTCGGTCAGCAGACAGCCCCCGGCCGGCGACTCGTATCTCGTGATGCCGAACCGCTCGGCAAGCTCCATCTGCGGCTTCCTCGTGCGCCCGTGGAGCCCCAGGAGCCTCTCGCGGTCGACCCACCCCTCCTGCTCGGGGATCGTCGGCTCCAGCAGTCGGGCCGAGAGCGGGCGCAGAAGATAGCCCTCCAGTCCGGACTCCCGCGCAACCGCGTCGAGGCCGAACCGCATCTGCGACTTGGGCCGCTGTCCGACGACCTCGCCCGTGACGACGAACGATGCCCCCTGGTCCCGCATCACGTCCGCCGCCTTCGACACCATCAGTGCATGGCAGTCGATGCAGGGGTTCACGTGTTTTCCGTAGCCGTGCTTCGGTTCACGCACCGTGGACAGAACGTCGTTCGAGATGTCGACGACCACGAGCGGGATCCCGAGGTCGTCGGCGGCGGCCCGGGCGCCGTCGGCCTTGAAGAACGGACTCTCGAAGCTCAGACCCACGACCTCGATGTCCTGTTCCAGGAGGAGCCTGGCCGCCAGTATGCTGTCGAGTCCTCCGGAGAGAAGCGCGATCGCCTTCACCGAGCAACCTCCCGGTCTCGTTCGATGTGGCGGGAATGTGTGGGAATCGAACCCACCCCGGACGGGGTCAGCCGCCCGGCAAAAGGGTTTGAAGCCCTCGGGGCCCACCAGG
>WJMD01000012.1 GCA_014728125.1 Candidatus Effluviviaceae Genus V sp. | reverse complement strand
GCCCTGCCGTGACACGCGCGTCGACCTTGCCCGCGTGCGTGAGGCCATCGGCGTCTTCGGTGCGAGGAGGTAGCGCGTGGATGCACGACAGATCGCGCTCCTGACGTTGTCGGAGTGGGAGTCGGGCGACCGGAAGATCGATGCGGTCCTCGAGCGGGAGCTCAGGACGGCGACGCTCGACGACCGCGATGTCGCGCTGGCCCAGAACCTCACGTACGGGGTCATCCGCTGGAAGGGACGGCTCGACTGGGTGCTCGACCAGTACGTTAAGGGTGGTCTGCTGGCGCTTCCCATCACCATTCGGAACGCGCTCCGCCTGGGGCTCTATCAGATCGACTATCTCGACCGCATCCCGCCGAGGGCCGCCGTCAGCGAGTCGGTCAACCTGGCCAAGCGCTACGGCCACCGCGGCACGGCCGGGCTGACGAACGCGGTTCTCCGGAACATCCTGACCAGCCTTCGGCCCGACTTCCCCACGATGGAGGAGGACCCGGTCGCACACATCAGCGTGGTCTACTCCCACCCTCCCGTGCTCATCGGCCGGTGGCTCGACCGCTACGGCCCGGTCAACACGACCATTCTCTGCGAATACAACAACCAGGTGCCGCGTCTGGTGGCACGGGTGAACCGGCTTCGCACGGACGCGGCCGATCTGGCGAAGTCGCTCCGCCGTGACGGACGGGACTCCCGCCCGGGACGGTACTTCGACGACTGTATCGAGATCCTAGGCGGCGGCGACGTGAAGGACCTGACCGCCTTCAGGAATGGTGAGATGCAGTTCCAGGACGAGAGCACGCTGGCGGCGGTCACGCTCCTCAACCCGGAACCAGGTGAGACGGTCGTCGACATGTGCGCGGCGCCCGGAGGCAAGACGACGGCGATCGCCGACCGCATGCGCGGACACGGAACGATCAAGGCGTTCGAGATATCCGACAAGCGGGCCGACATGCTCCGGGAGAACATCGAACGGCTGGGCCTGGACAACTGCGAGGTCATCGAGGGCGAGGCCACGTCCGAGACGGCAGGCGGGGCCGACGCGGTTCTGGTGGACGCACCGTGCACGGGAACCGGGACGCTCGGGAGACGGGTCGACGCGCGGTGGAAGTTCGATATCCACGCCCGCGAGCGCATCAGGGAGGACATCGAGGAGCTCGAGAGGATCCACCCGCGGCAGATCTTCGCCCGGCAGACGAGCCGACAGCTGCGCCTCCTGCACACCGCCGCGAAGCTCGTGAGACCGGGCGGGCGCATCGTCTACAGCACCTGCAGCCTGGAGCCCGAGGAGAACACCTACGTGGTCAAGCGCTTCCTCGAGAAGCGGAACGACTTCACGGTCGAGAACGCCGCCAGGTTCTGCCCCGACATGTTCGTCGACGGAGGCTACGTCTCGATCCTGCCGCACCGCCACGGCATCGACGGGGCGTTCGCCGCGCGGCTCGTGAGGAAGGGCGGAACGGGGGACGACGTGATGTACGAGGAGGAGCCTCTGCCGAACGAGGCGACGATGGAGCTCTCGGTCGAGGGCGTGCTCTCGAGCGAGGAGGTGACGGCGTGAGCGACGCTCCGAAGGTGAGCCGCGACGAGGCACCCCCGGCAGAGAACCGTCGCTCGGCGTGGCGGAAAGGCCCGCTGAAGTGGCTCGTCGACATCTCGGCCGTCCTCGCGGGCATCGTCGCCGTGTTCGTGCTGTTCAACTACGTGATCATGCCGATCCTCGTCGGGGCGGGCGACCTGGTCGAGGCGCCGGACATCCAGGGCAAGCTACTCATCGACGCGGAGAGGGCCGCGGACGCCGTCGGGCTCGGCGTGCGCATCGAGACGACGCGGCCGCACCCGAGCTACCGCGAGGGCGCCGTGGCGTCGCAGGTGCCGTCGCCGGGCGTCGAGATGAAGGTCGGGCGCAGCATCGCGGTCGTCCTGAGCGAGGGCCAGGACATCCGGACCGTCCCGCCGCTCGGCGGGCTCACGGCGCGGCAGGCGCAGCTCGACGCGGAGGCCGCGGGCTTCACCGTCAGCGAGATCGTCGAAACGCACACGACCCGCGTCGAGCGCGGACGCGTCGTGGGGACCGATCCCGGGCCCGGGGCCGTCGCGCCCGCGGGGACGCCGGTCAAGCTCCTCGTGAGCCTGGGACCGAGGCCGCTCGAGTTCATCATGCCGTCGCTCGTCGGGCGGACGCCCGAGGAGGCGCGCGTCATCGCCGAGGGGCTGGGGCTGGTCGTGCGCGCGGTCAAGTACGAGCGCGGCGACGGACGCTTCCACCGGGACGTCGTGGTCGTCCAGGACCCGGCCGCCGGCTCGCACGTCGTGGAGGGCGAGGGCGTGACCCTGAGAGTGGGCAGAGGGTAAGAGACCGGACCGCCGCACAGAGCCGCCGGGGGTCCGTCGTACACCACCGCACGGGAGACGCCATGAGCGAACAGCGCATCCTGATCTCACCGTCCATTCTTGCGGCCGATTTCGCCAGACTGGGCGAGGAGATCGAGACGGTCGTCGAGGCCGGCGCCGACATGATCCACATCGACGTCATGGACGGTCACTTCGTGCCGAACATCACGCTGGGACCCGTCATCGTTCGCGCGGTGCGCAGCGTGACCGACGTTCCGATCGACGCGCATCTCATGATCACCGACCCGGCCGAGTACGCTCCCGCGTTCATCGACGCCGGCGCGGACTACATCATGTTCCACAGCGAGGTCTGCAAGGACGCCCACGAGGTCATCGAACTCATCCGTGCGCGGGGTGCGAAGCCCGGGCTGGCCGTCAACCCGCCCAACCCGGCCGCGCACATCGAGCCCTACCTCGAGGCGATCGACCTCGCGCTCGTCATGACCGTGAACCCCGGGTTCGCCGGGCAGAGCTTCATCCCGGACGTGATGCCCAAGCTCCGGCAAATCGCCGACTGGAAGAGGGAGCGGGGGCTCTCCTTCCTCATCGAGGTCGACGGCGGCGTCGGACCCGACACGGCCCCCGAGGTCGCGCGGAACGGGGGCGAAGTGCTCGTGGCCGCGTCCGCCATCTTCGGACACGACGACCGTGCGGCCGCCCTGAGGGACATCCGGACGGCCGCGACGGCGGCGCTCGAGAGATAGAGGGGTCTCACATGGTGCGCACGACCGCGATGCTTGTGGCCGTCATCGCTCTGCTGACCGCGGCCGCCTGGGCGACGCCGCTTGCTGATGCGATCGAACTCGCCGAGGGACATCGCGAGGCCGGCCGGCTCCAGGAGGCCGTCTCGGTGATGGAGAAGGCCGTAGCCGACAACCCCGAGAGCCCGAAGGCGCACGCCTACCTCGGCCTCTATCTCGG
>WJMD01000011.1 GCA_014728125.1 Candidatus Effluviviaceae Genus V sp. | reverse complement strand
GTCGAGGTGCTCGACGGCAGGCTCGAGGACAGGCTCCCGGCGTTCAGGGACGGGAACGTCCTCGTCACCGTGCGGGAGCTCGATCTCGTCATCGTGATCAACATGGAGACGGCACTGGTCGAGTGGGCTCTTCAGGACGGATGGGGAGCGCCGCACCAGGCGACCGTGCTCGAGAACGGCAATCTCATGATCTTCGATAACAAGGGCAACGAGGGCTCGTCGAGGATCATCGAGTTCGACCCCGTGACCCACGAACACGTGTGGGTCTACAAGGGCGACGAGCCTGAGGACTTCCGCTCGCCGGAGTGCGGCTCGAACCACAGGCTCCAGAACGGCAACACGCTGATCGTCGAGACGGACCGGGGCGCCGCCTTCGAGGTCACGCCCGACGGGACGATCGTGTGGAAGTACATCAACCCGGCCCAGGCGGGGCCCGAGCTCCAGTACATCGCGAGTCTGTTCGAGGTGGAGCGCCTGCCGCTCGACTTCGGCTCGGAGTGGACGCGGTGGGGACCCCGCGCCGGAAACTGACGCGAGTGTCCGTTCGACGGGAACACCAGAGCGTGCTGGAGGCCGGCGTCAGCTGACGTCGGCCGCGCGCTTCATGGCCGCCGCCAGGTCCGGGCGTTTCGCGTACGTCGCGCCTGCTTCCCCCAGCTCCGCCGAGACCGCACGGAACGTCTCCCGGGCCGTCTCGAGATGCCGGCTTCTCTCGTCCACCTTCTCAGCGTTCCTTCCGGCAAGGGCGTGTGCCAGAACGGCCGTATCGCGGTCGCCGAGCCGCTCGGCCTCTCCGGCGGCCTCCGCGGCGGCCCCGGAGGCCTCGGCCGACCGGCCCGCCGCCTCGAGGGCCTCCGCGAACGCCAGACCGGCCTCGGGAAGGAGCGAGCCGAGACGAAGCGATCTGATCTCGTCGAGCGTTTCCATGAGGAGCGGCGTCGCCTCCGCGTGACCTCCCCGTGCAGCCAGAGCCCGTCCGAGCTCGATCCTCACTCTGAAGAGCGTCACCCGCGTGCCGCACGCGGCGGCCGCCTCGATGGCCGACCGGAGGATCTCGACGGACGCCTCGCCATCCCCCAGCAGACGGTTGAGCCGGCCGCGCGTCAGGAGCGCCATCGCGACGAGCTCGCTGTTGCCCAGCTCCCTGGCGTCCCGCTCCACCTCGACGACCTGCTCGAGGGCACCTTCGCAGCGTCCGAGCGAGCACTCGACGTCGGCGCGCGTCGTCCGGACGACCGTGAGACCCGTCTGGTCCGAGAGCTCCTCGTAGATCCCGGCTGCCTCTTCCAGGGAATCAAGGGAAGCCGTGAATCTGCCCCTGGCCGCCATCACGGCCGCCATAAAGGCGAGCGTCTCGGCCTCCCCGGTCCTCCACTTCGTCTCGCGGAAGAGCGCGAGCGCCTTGAGGTGCTTCGAGAGAGCCCGTTCGTACTGGCCGCGGAGCCGGGCGATCACACCCAGACAGTTCAGCGAGATGCCGATGCCCTTCTTCTCGCCGATCTCCTTCCTGACATCGAGTGCGCGTTCGATGTAGACCTGAGCGTCGTCGATCCTCCCCTGCGTGAGATACACGTTCCCGATGTCGTTCAGACAGAGGATCTCGGCCATGCGGTCGCCGAGCTCCGACTCGATGTCGAGCGCCCGCTTGTAGCAGTCGAGCGCCTCGTCCAGCTGCCCCTTTTCCTCGTGCACGGTGCCGAGGTTGATCAGGTTCTCCGCCAGCCCCTGCGTGTCTCCAATCTGCTCGCTCAGACCCAGCGCCTCGCGGTACGTCGAGACCGACCTCTCGAAATCGCCCCTCACCTGGTATACGACGGCCATGTTCGAGAGCGTCGCGCTCATCCCCCGCGTGTCGCCGATCTCGCGCTTGATCTCCAGGCTCTGGCGGTAGTGCTTCAGCGCGTCGTCGTGACGGTCGAGATAGTAGTGTGCGAGACCGATCGCGTTCAGCACCGTCGCCTCGGCCTCTCGGTTGCCGCTCAGGATGCTCTGCGAGAGCGCTCCCGTCAGGTACTCGAGCGCCTTCTCGGAACTCCCCTTCTTGATCTGGACCCGACCGAGAGCGAAGAGCGCGGCCCCGAACTTCGGGTCGAGCGAGACGACGCGCTCGAGGTTCTCCGTGGCCTCGTCCCAGTTCCCCACAAGCTCGTGCGCCAGCGCCAGCTCGTAGAAGGCGCCGAGGTTGTTGGGCAGGAGCGTCGTCAGCTCCTCGAGGGCCTCGATCCCCCGAGCGGGCTCCCCCGCTGCGACAGCCTGGCGCGCCGCTACGAAGAGCCTGTCGGTACGCGGCAGATCGCCCGAAAGCTCCACGGCCTTCGCGAGGCTCGCAGCCGCCTCCTCGTCCCGCCCCAGGTTCGTCAGCGCCGCCCCGAGGTACGTGTAGGCCATCGCGAACTCCGGGTCCATTTCGATGGCCCGCTCGAAGAGGGCGGTCGCCTCGATGTTGTCGCCCTGGTGCAGCTTCGTCAGACCGTCGACGTACGACCGAATGGCAGCTGGGTCCCGTGAGCCCTTCTCCCCGACCATCGTCGTCACGAGATCCCGCTCGGCCCCGGACTGTATCGAGCGGAGAACCTCGGCGGCGATGTGCGCGATGCTCGCCAGGAGTTCCTCGTCGTCGGCCGCCTCGACCTTGACCCGCGCTTCCGTGCCGGTCGCCGGCTGCGAGACGAGGACGTCGACGCGTGTCGTCGAGCCGAGCTTGACGTAGCTACCGCTCACGACGGCGTCGGCGCTCACGTACTCGGCGATCGAGCGCACAGTGACCGCATCGAAGAGAGCGGTGTTCTCGAGTCTGAGATCCGAGAGAACCTCGTTCAGCCGCTCCGGTGTGACGACGCGGACGGTGGGCGTGTGCGCGAGGTCGCTCGAGAGCATCACCTGAAGGCCGGACCGCAGCCAGTCGGCGTCCTGCGAGCCCGTCACGTTCTGGAAGGGAAGCACGGTCACCGACTGGTGCGAGGAGGCGGTCGTCTCGGTCGAGCTCGACACGACGCCGGTCGCGGCCGTCCACGAACCCGTAGCTCGGGCCGCCGCTCCTGTCGGCTGCGAGCCGCCCAGCCCGGCAAGGCTCTCCGCCATCTCGCCGCACGTCGGGTACCGGTCGTCCGGGGCCTTCGCAAGCCCCCTGGCGACGACATCGGCGAACCCCGCGGGAAGGCCGCGGTCCTCCGGAATCGGGTCGGGGGATGTGTTGACGACGGCGTACTGCACGGCCACGCGGTTGTCGCCCGGGAACGCGGGACGACCGACGGCCATCTCGTACAGCACGCAGGCCGCGGAGAAGACGTCCGACCGCGCGTCGACCATGAGGCCCTGTGCCTGTTCGGGAGACATGTACCGCGCGGTTCCCAGGATCATCCCCGCCTCGGTCAGCGGCATCTGCCCTGTCTCGTCGCTCGCGGTCGTCTCCTCCGTCAGCTTGGCCAGCCCGAAGTCGAGGATCTTGACGATGCCGTCGGGTCTCAGCATGACGTTCTCAGGCTTGATATCGCGGTGGACGATCCCGAGCTCGTGCGCCCTGCCGAGCCCGACCGTCAGCTGGCGGGCCGCGTCAAGAACCGCGTCGCTCCCGAGACCGTCGGGACCGATGCGCTCGCGCAGCGTGGTTCCCTCGATGAACTCCATGGCGATGAAGAGCGCGCCGTCCACCTCGTCGATCTCGTAGATCGTGGCGATGTTTGGATGGTTGATGGCGGAGGTCGCCTGCGCCTCACGCATGAAGCGGGCCACGCGGTCATGGTCGCCGGTGATCTCGGCCGGGAGCATCTTGATCGCCACACGACGGCCGAGCTTGACGTCCTCGGCTTCGTAGACCACGCCCATGCCGCCGCGGCCGACCTCGCCGGTGATGCGATAATGCGAGATGGTCCTGCCGATCATGCTCACCGAAGTACCCCGTGTTCCCGCGTCGGGCCGGGCCGTCGCGGCCTCCAAGCGGAGGACGCCGGCAGAGGTCTCCCCCAGCCGGCGTCGTCTCCGCTCGCCGCGACCTCTCTCTAACGGATGAAGACGACCTTACCGGTGACCGAAGTGTCGGGCGTCGAGACACGGGTCAGATAGACGCCCGATGCCACCC
This sequence comes from Candidatus Effluviviaceae Genus V sp., assembly GCA_014728125.1. Taxonomy (NCBI): domain Bacteria; phylum Candidatus Effluviviacota; family Candidatus Effluviviaceae; species Candidatus Effluviviaceae Genus V sp. The sequence continues at coordinate 9,174 of WJMD01000011.1, read as the reverse complement.
TGCGACCACCGTCGCTCGTGCCGTTCCAGTGGATCGTCATGCTCGACCGGTCGAGCCGCCCCTCGAAGAGCGTGGCGACCACGCGCCCGCTCACGTCGTAGACTCTCGCCGTGACGGGACTCCCGACGGGGCCGGACAGCTCGAAGCGACAGACACCCCGCACCGGGCTCGGGAACGCCAGCGAGAGCGTCCCGGGCTCGCTCACAACACCCGTCGCGTCCTCCGGAGCAAGGAAGAGCTGCGAGAGGCTGAAGATGAGCGTCTTCGAGCGCGAGAGCATTTCGCCCGCCACGTTCCCCTCGGGCTCATCGGGCGAGTTTGGGATCGCGCTCCCGGCGTAGTACCGGATCTGATCGTTGAGATCCAGCAGCTCGTCGATCGCCGACGGCGCCTGGCTCGTGTTGTAGAGCTTCCAGGCCCGGTCGACGTACTCGATGAGGATAGACCTCACGTAGTCGAGATCCGGCGTGTTGGACGGGCTTCCGGGGTCCCCGCCCTCGACCATCTCATAGAGCCTGTCGAACTTGTCCCCGATGACCACGGAGAGAGTCCTCGTGTCCTCGACGAGTACCGCCTCCGCCACGGCGCCGTTGCGCGGCGTCGGGGGCTCGAGCGCCGTGAACCTCGGAATGGTCCCTCGGGCGTCCTCGATGCTCCCCTCCACGGTCACATCGACGAACTCAGAACCGCTCCCGTATGCGTAGAAGAAGCGCGTTCCCGGAAGGAAGATGTCGACCTGAACGAGGTTCTCGTAGTCGGCCGAGGAGGACAGCGTGACGTATGTGTAGTCGTCCCTGCCTGCCGGCGACACGGCGTAGGCCGGCAGCGTGTTGCCGCCGGGGCTGGTGCGGCTCATCGACTCGGTCGTGTAGGCCGTCGTGTAGCCGCCGCCCGTCACCTCTTCGAACGTGATCTCGACCTCGGGAATCGGGTTCACCACGACGGTCGAGCCGGGCACCGACGGTGTGAAGCCCGGCGCCGCGACAGCCGTCGGCTGGCTGATCGTGTCGATCACAGGCAGGATGGGCGTTCCGTCTGGCTCGAAACGGTGGATCAGACCCAGTTCACCGTCGGTCACGTAGATCGTGCCGTCCGCCGCGATGTCAATCTTCTCCCACGTACCGCTTCCGGTCGGTCCGAACTGGGTGAGCGCTCCGGAAGGACCTACGTCGTACATGCCGTCGGTGCCGTCCAGGAGCACGATCGAGCCGTCGGGCCGGAGCGCGAAGTTGTAGACCCCGTCTGGGGCCGAGGTCACCACCGGGCCGACGTATGACACGGTCGTCGGGCCGGTCCGCTCGTACTCCTGGAGCGTCGGCGATCCGGAGTCCGGTCTCAGGAGAACGTAGAGATTGCCCTGATTCGCTCCGAGCGGAGCGATCTGCAGGTCGACCGGCTCGCCGCTGAAACCCGTCACGAACTCGGCCGGAGCGCTTCCCTCGAGCAGCACGTAGAGCTCAGAATAGCCGACGCCCGTGATGTAGAAGATATCGTCCGTGTCGCCGTCGGGGTAGACGTCGACCGCCGAGTACCCGTAGGGATCGACGATCGAGACCCCGAGCGTATCGGGGTCCAGAAGACTGATGCCGGAGAGATAGTCGCTGACGAGGACCTTGAAGTCCTGCGTCAGGGCAAGACCGCTGACGTCACCGAACGGATCCGTAAGGTTGAGCGCCGTGCCGAGGGTGTCGCGGAACCCCCAGACATAGCCGGTGCTGGCGTCGGCGACGAAGACATCGTAGCTGGGGTTCACGGGCGGGGTCTGAGCAAGAGCTCCCGCCGATACCACCATGAGCAACAGGAAGGTCCACACGAGGCAGTAGCAGGTCCGCATCGTTGTCTCCTCTCGGGATGCCGCCGGGCGCGCAAGGCGAACCACGCCGTCCGCGGCCAGAGCACCCGGACTCGTGTCCACTGTGGCTGTACGGATGCGCCAAGCTGGAATGTGACGCACATCCGCGATGATACCCGAAAAGCCCGGGTCCATCAATGAGTATGTCTCATTCGGAGGCGGGCATCGTGGTGTGTCGGCGCTCAGGCGTCCGCGGCCGCCCTCTTGACGACGAGCAGTACGATGTCGTCGGACTGGGGCGCCCCTTCGGTGAACGACCGGACGTCGGATACCGCCCGGTCGACGATATCCGCGGCCGTGGAGGCCCGGGAATCGGCCAGCAGTCGCCGTATCCTCTCGGTCTCGTAGAACTCGTCGTCGGGACCGAGGGCTTCATCGATGCCGTCGCTGAAGGCCGCGAGCAGAGCGCCGGGCTCGAGCGTCACGGTCTCGGACGCGAAGGGAGCGTTCTCCATGAGCCCGATCGGGACGCCGGTCGCGGCGATCTCGCGCACATCGCCCGCCGGTGAGACGAGGACGGGCGCGTTGTGCCCGGCGTTGACATAATCCAGCCTGCCGGTCTCGCGATCGAGCACGCCGAAGAAGAGCGTGGCATAGCGAACGGCGTCGGTCGAGCCGAACACCTGCCGGTTGAGCTGCGCCGCTGCGTCGGCGAGGTCTCCCGGTCGCGAGAGCAGGAGGCGGGTGGAAGGAACGATGCTCGAAACGAGCACGGCGGCGCCGAGGCCCTTGCCCGCGACGTCCCCGGCGACGATGACCGTCCTCCCGTCCTCGAGATGTCTGACGTCATAGAGGTCCCCGCCGACCTCGGTGCACGGCTCGTAGTAGACGGCGACGTCATACCCGTCGGCGCCCTCAACGCTCTCCGGAAGAATGCGATCGATGATCTCCCGGGCTGTCCTGAGCTCGCGCTCGAGCCGCAGCCGTTCCTTCTCGGCCGCGGTCAACCGTGACTGCGTGATCTTCACGGCGATGAGATTCGCAAGCGCCGTGAACGTACGGAGTTCGTCGTCGGAGTAGGCCGAGCGTGGGTCGGTCGTGTCGGCGTAGAGGAGCCCGATGATCTGCTGGTTGTCGAAGAGCGGCGCGGCCATCGCCGCGCGAACCCCCTGGTCGATCACGCTGGCCTGCGCCGCGAACCGCTCGTCCTCCTGAGCGTCGGTCGTCAGAAGAGAGACCCCCTCGTCGAGCACCTGCCTGATCATCGTCTTGGAGAGCGTAAGTCCCTCGCCCGGCGCGCCCCGCCGGATGCGCGACGCGGTCACGGTCGGCTCGGAGGCACCGCCCTCGATAGAGAGCAGCACGACGCGGTCGCATGTGATGGCGCCCTCCACGAGGTCGAGCACATCTTCGTAGAGCCGGTCGAGCGGCCTGTCGGCAACAAGGAACTCGCCGGCCTCGGCCAGCACCCTGAAGAGCCCGCTCTTGCCCCTGCGTTCGGTTCCGGGCGCCCGTTGTTCGATGATCGAGAGCGTCGACGTCGCAACGGCCGTGGCGTTGAGACCGAGGTCCGGCCGCGGCACCGCCCCGCCCTCGAGTCGGAGCCGGACGTCCGCGAAGGCGACGACGGCCCCCGGCTCGAGGTCGTGCGGGCCGGTGATCCGTTCGCCGTTCACGCGCGTCCCGTTTCTGCTTCCCAGGTCGGTGACCGTCACGACGTTGCCGTCGACGGTGACGCTCGCGTGCCGGCGCGAGACGTTCGGGTGGTCGATACGAAGATCGACGTCCGAGCCTCTCCCGACGACCTGATCACCCTCCCTGAGCGGGAGCTCGACGCTCCTGCCGTTCACCTCGCCTGTCAGCTTGTGTTGCATCTGGGAACCTCAGTGTGGAGTACCGACGGAGAATCTGGTTTCAGCACGCCCGTCTTCGGGCGATGCGCCGCATTCTCGTGACGAGCACGAACACGATGAGAGCGATGAGCAGCACCGCGACGACGGGAGCAGCGATCGCAAGCACCGACGCCAGGACCGAGCCACCCAGCTCCGCGGTCGATACCGCGGGGTTCGCGGCTCCTCCGGTCGTCAGCGTCGAGGCGCCGCGGAGCGCGACGGTCGTGCTCTGGACGACCCCGGCAACGCCGACGCCGGCGATGACAGCGAGCGACCAGCGCAGAAACGGCGAGAGGTCCGCCACGACCGACGCCGTGATGACGGCCCCGGCCACGACGGCGGCGGGCGTCGCGATCGTGTCGAGCATGTTGTCGAGCCAGGGGATCCAGTAGCTCGCGACCTCGAGAGCGGACGCGACGGCAAAGGCGACGAGCGCGTACCAGGTGCCGATCCACTCGAACCCACCCGAGAGCTCGAGGTGTCCCGACATCGCCGCGATGCTGACGACCAGGAACGGCACGAAGACACGGAAGCCGCATGCGGCGGCGAGACCGATGCCTATGAGAACGCTCAGGAGTGTCTCCACAGGGAGGCTCCAGGTTCGTGGTGATGACGTGGGACAGTCAGATATGCTAGCAGGGCCGCGCGTGGAAGGCAACGAACCGCCGACCCAGCCCCCGACTTCGCAAGTGGCTCCGCGGGGGATGTGCGCCCGTCGGGGCCTCATGCGGGCAGTTACCGGGAGGCTGTCTCGGTTCGTTCGTAGGTCTCGATGCTGGTCACGGGCTGGCTGTCGAGGAAGTCCGGCTCGAACGCCTCCTCGATGACGGACCCGTCCATGTCCGCTCCGACCGGGAGTCCCCAGAGCGCAAGCAGCGTCGGTGTGATGTCGAGCACGGTCTGTTCGTCGATCCAGGCGCCCCGACGGAACGGACCTCCCGCCGCCACGAGTATGCCGACCGGGCCGTGGTCGTTGATGCCTCCGGGCCGCTGACCGGGCTTGGGTCCCTCGAACCCGTGGTCGGAGCAGACGACGATGATGTCATTGTCGTCCATGCGCTCGACGAGTTGCCCGAGCATCTCGTCCGCCAGCTGGTAGTAGCGCTCCACGACCTTGCCGAAGACCCGGTTGTCCGTGCGGGCCACCTTGAACCCGACCTCGCCCGGGTGGGCGGCGGCCCAGAACAGATGGCTGGCGGAGTCGAGGCCTCTGAGATAGACGGCCGTCAGGTCGGTCGGCCGCTCGTCCATCAGATGCCCGGCCACGCCGAGGAACGAGAAGTCACCAGCGAGGATGTCCCTCAGACGGTCGGCCCGGTGTTCGATCTCGTTGATCGCCCGCATCTCCTCGAACATCTCCTTGACCGGCAACCTCTGCGCCTCCTCCGGCGACAGAGCGCGGTCGAAGTCGACGAGCCGTGCGAGGTCTTCGTCCGTGATCCCGTCCGCGACGACTCTCTTCTTCGAGACGTTCTCGACCAGGCCCTCGGGGTACGTCAGATGCTCCGGAAGCGGCCGGTCGGGCTTCGGAGCGAAGCGGAAATAGTCCGTGACCAAATAGCCGTTGACCTCCTCGGCGGGCCAGCTGACCAGCCAGCCGACGACGGTCACGGACGCACCCTCGCCACCCATGATGTCCCAGAAGGTCCGCGCGCTTCGAACGTTGCTCGTCATGGGGGCCCTCGAGATCGGGTCCACGTCGCTCAGGATGCCGTGCTTCGCCGGGACCTTCCCCGTCGCGATGCTCGCCCAGATCGTCGGGGACTTCTGCTTGGGCTCAAGCGACCGCAGGTCGCAGGAGACGCCGCGGTCCATGAGGGCCCTGAGGTTCGGCATGCTCCCCTGCTCCATGAGCGGCTCGATGACGTCCCAGTCGGCCGAGTCGATGCCGACAAGCAGGAGTCGCCCCCCGGGACCGGGTCCTCGGCTGCAGCCCGTCAGACCGGCGAGAGACGAGAACGCCACCCCGGCAAGCAGGAGACAGACGGCGACCCTGAGACGTGTTCCTGACGGTTCGATGCGCATGATCGATGAGTCCGTAGGTTGAAGATCCGACGACCGCTGGCCCGCAGCAACGCAGGGCCTTCCAACATCACAGATTCTTCAATATAGCCCACACGTTGCGGCCGTTCAAGCAGAGGGGCATGCAAGCTCCGGGCCCGGAAGGACGCGCACGCCGCTAGTTCTTGAAGACGCTCGCAGGCTCGAGACTCGCGATGCGGCGCATCGCGAAGACGGCTCCACCCAGCGCGATCGCGAGCGTCAGGAGGAAGAAGACGATGCGGAACGTCGTGCCGTAGTCGTAGATGACGCCGCTCGAGGCGATGGCGTTCCGGAAGAGCTCGACGAGCGCAACGCCGACGCCGTACCCGATGAGAGCGAAGGCCAGGGCCTGTACGAGGATGAGGTTCCGGATGTAGCCGTTCTTCGCACCGATGGCCTTCAGGGTCCCGTAGTCGCGGGTCCGGTCGACCGCGGCCGAGTACATCGTCAGACCGATGATGACCATCCCGGCGATGAAGGCGAAGACGACGAGCGTGCCGATGGAGTAGGCGATGCCGCTCGAGCTCAGAATCGTGTCGACAGTCGTCTCGGAGAGCCCCCGCTTCGTCCACGCCCTGACGTTCGGCAGCGTCGCGTTCAGGCGGTCCCTCACGGCGACCGGATCGGCCCCCTCCTCGACATCGATGAGAAAGGCGCTGACGTCGTTCAGCGGGAACCGCGTGACGACGCGGGCCGTCTCGAGCGTCGAGAAGACGTATATGCCTCCGAAGCTCCTGACGCCCTTCGTCTGAACGGCGACCCGCACGGTCCTGCCGCCGATCTCGAACCTCGTGCCGACCGTGGCATCGTTCAGCTCGCCGCGGTCGTAGTGATCGATCGCGACGGCGCTCTCCTCCACGAGCTCGCTCAGGTCGCCGTACTGGATCTTCCAGGGGCCGCCCCGGAATGCCGGCGGCTGCGAGCCGACGACCGTCACCGGGGAGCTCTTCCCGCCCTCGAACCTCGCGCGGCCGCCCGAGACGATGAGCGGATAGACCGCGGCGACGCCGGGAACAGATTCCGCCTGACGACCGATCCGCACGTCGATCGCTCCGAGAGCGTTCGCGTCGGTCGTCCTCGAGTCGATGACCCAGATGTCGGCCTCGGTGTTGTCGACCAGGGACGACATGGAGCCGGTCAGGAACAGGAAGATCCCCACCTGCTGCCCTACCAGGAAGGTCGACACGACGATCCCGAGGATCACGCCAATCGACTTGGCCCGGTCGTAAAGGGCGAATCTGAGGGCGAAACGGAACATATGACGCGTTCCCTGCCGGCGACCGAACCCCGGCGCCGGCCGCTACTCAACCGAGATCACGCACTCGACGCGCGCGCCGAGAAGGACGCCCGACGTGTCCGCCAGCGACAGGACGACCTCCCGGACGCGGCGGTCCTCGAGGTCGCCGACGTCGTCGGAGAAGAGCGACTTGTCTCTGAGGTAGGGACCGGCCTCGAGGACGCTGCCGGTCGACAACGTGTCGCGTGACCCCTGGTAGCGCACGTAGCCCGACTGACCGATCTCGACCAGATCCGCGTAGAGCTCATCGATCTCGCATCGGGCAACGGTCGGGCTCGCGATCGCGAAGACGCCGTACGCCGCCTCCGGGGACATGACCTCGCCCGGCGCGACATCGAGCGACAGCAGGCGCCCGTCGGCGGGGGCCTCGAGCGCGCGCCGTTCGTAGGCGGCCCCCGCCCGGGAGCTGTCGGCCACGGCCTGCTGAAGAGCCGCCTCCGCCGTCCTGAGCGACGCCTCGAGCCTTCGCACTTCCTGGGTGAGCGACTCGAACTCCGCCAGCGCGGCCTCGTAGAACGACTCCGACTCGGTGCCGACCTCGTAGAGCTCGCGTGCACGCTCGTACTCCGATGTCGCCCGGGTGAGCCTCGAACGGGCTCCCTCGAGCGCGGCCTCCGCCGCCTCGACTCCGGCCCGCTGCGCCTCGACACCGGCTTCCGCCTGCCTGAGAGCCGCCGCCTCGACGTCCCGAACCAGCGTGAGGATGACGTCCCCCGCACGTGCCCTGTCCCCTACCCCGAGCAGCACCTCGTCCACCCTGCCGGCCAGGTCGCTCGTGAGATCGACCATCCTCGCGTACGGCTCGATACGCCCGAGGCCGACGACATGGTCGGGCGAGGTGACCCGCTCGACGACGTCCCGCTGCTCCTCGTTCTCCCCTCCGCAGCCGTGCAGGACGAGCGCGGCGAGGAGGATCAGTGCGAGGACCACGGCGCTCCGGCCCGAGGACCGGATCCGCCGATCCCGCTGAATGAGATGTCGCGTCACTGTCTTCTCCCTTCGCTGGGCCGCTCCTCCACGACGCCGTTCTCGATCCTGATGATCCGGTCGGCGTACTCCTCGAGCCGCGTGTCGTGCGTCACGACGGCCACCGCCTTGCCGTCGTCGGCAAGATCACGGAGCTCCTGCAGAACGGAGCGGGCCGAGTCGATGTCGAGAGAACCGGTGGGCTCATCGCAGAGGATGATGTCGGGTTCGGACACGAGCGCTCGCGCGATCGCTGCGCGCTGTTTCTGGCCGCCGGAGAGCTGCTTCGGCAGTGCGCCCTTCTTGTCGGAGAGCCCGACGATCCCGAGCGCGCGGTCGACCCTCTCCCGCGTCTCGGCGGAGTCCCTGCCCTGGACGATGAGAGGCGCCATGACGTTCTCCTCGCAGGTCAGCGGCGAGATCAGGTTGAACCCCTGGAACACGAACCCGATCTCGCGGAGCCTGAGATCCGCCAGCTCGTTGTCGTTCAGGAGCTTCGTGTTCGCACCCTGCACGCAGACGCAGCCGTCCGTCGGGTAGATGACACAGCCGATGAGAGAGAGAAGGGTGGTCTTGCCGGATCCCGAAGGACCGATGATGAGGAGGAGCTCGCCGGCGTTGAGATCGAGGTCGGTCGCCTTGAGGGCCTCAACGTCCACAGGCCCTTCCGTGTACGTCTTCGAGGCGCCCCGGAGCTGCGCTACGAGCGGCGGCTCCATGTGAACGCAGCACTCGGGTCGGATGTCCGTACCGTCGCGTTCCTGCTTCGCTCTCATGAGTGGCCCATCTCGGTCGGGACCGACGTGTCGTCTCCATGCCGAACAGGCGCAGACTAGCGACGAACGGCCTCGCCCGCAAGAACCAGCTTCTGTCACACGGAAGAGGATCGGCCTCGACCCGGGGTGCTATCTCAGCCGGACGACCTTGCGGGTCCTTCTGAATCCCCCCGAGTCGAGGTTGACCAGATAGACGCCCGATGCCACGGGAACGCCGCTCTCCGCTCGTCCGTCCCACCCGACGGAGTGGCGCCCCGCCGGCGGCCTCCCGTCGTAGAGCGTCCGCACGAGCCGCCCCGCGACGTCACAGACCCGGATGACGACGCGGCGACCGTTCCCCGGCGTGTCGAACGAGAGCTCGGTGGACGCCGTGAACGGGTTGGGTCTCGGAGGACGAAGCGCCGTGAG
>WJMD01000010.1 GCA_014728125.1 Candidatus Effluviviaceae Genus V sp. | reverse complement strand
GCGCCGTACAAGGTCGAACGTTCGGTCGAGGTTCCCGTCTACCGCCCGCTCGTCCCGGACGAGTTCAAGGGCGAGGACTGGCTCTCGGCGCTCATCAAGATCGCCTATCCGGAGTTCGTGAGCGTCCCGGTCGAGGGCCGCGTCCATGTGAAGGTCGCAGAGGTGCGGGACGGTTCCGCCGCCGGCGCTGCCGGACGACCGCCGGTCATCCGCTCGGTCAGAACGGAGAAGGTGAGGGACCTCGACGCCCTGGCAAGGGCGACGCTCGAACGACGCATCGGGGCCCTCAAGCTCCGCTCGACGATGCGCGCCACAGTCAAGCAGATCACGCTCATGAAGCAGAAGGCCGACCACGCGAAGGACCGGGAGAAGCGGTCGTTGGGAGAGCGCATCCTGAGAAGCCTCCTCGAGCGCACCGCGACCATCCTGACCGCCGAGACCGAGCAAGCAGACACGAGGAGCTGGATCACGCTGCCCCGTGAGATCAGGCTGGCTCGGGTGACGGTCCCACCGGGCACGTACGAGGTGACGGTCCGGTCCGGTGGCGAGGTGCTCGCCGAGACGGTGCGGGTGCGCCCGGGACGTGCGGTCTTCCGCCCCGCGCGCGTGCTCGGTACCCCCCACCCGGTCCGGTGCGACGCCGACTGAGAGCGGCGATAGGAGGCGACCATGAAGCGCCGGGACTATCCCATTCTCGAGTTCGACGCCTCGCGAAGGTCGATCGTGGACCCAAGCTCACAGCTCCGGCCGGCCGACGTTCCGGAGCACTGCGTGCCCATCTTCTTCCAGGACGTCGTCGACCGCCTCGTCGCCGATGACGGGGCCAGGGAGATCGCCTGCATGGGCTCGGAGATGGGACGCCACCCGCTCTACGAGACCGAGCGGAACGGGCGACGCATCGCCTTCTTCCAGCCCGGCCTGACGGCACCCTTCGCCGCGGCGATGCTCGAGGAGGTCATCGTCTTCGGCTGTCGGAAGTTCATCGCCTGCGGAGCCGCCGGTGTGCTCGACCGGGCCGTCGCCGTCGGCCATCTCATTGTGCCGACGGCCGCGGTGCGCGACGAGGGAACGAGTTATCACTACCTCGAGCCTTCGAGGGAGGTCGAGCCCTCACCCGAGGCGCTCGCCGCCATCGAGAGCACCCTTGAGGAGCAGGGCGTCGACCATGTGACGGCGAAGACGTGGACGACCGACGCCATCTATCGCGAGACGCCGGAGCGTATCCGGCGGCGACGGGAGGAAGGATGTCTGACGGTCGAGATGGAGGCCGCCGCGTTCTTCGCTGTCGCGGCGTTCCGCGAGGTGACCCTCGGACAGATACTCTATGGAGGAGACGACGTCAGCGGTGACGAGTGGGACCACCGGGACTGGAACCGACAGAGCGATGTGCGCAGACGACTCTTCGAGCTGTCCGCCGAGGCCTGTCTGAGGCTCTAGACCAAGGAGATCGGAATGTCCTCATCCGAACGCGACGGGAGACGGGTCGCCGACCGTGAACGACCGGACGCCTCCCTGCCGCGCATCCTCGTGTGGCTTCTCGCGGTCGTCGCCGTGGCCCAGGCGGTCTACTACTACCCGAAGATGCCCGAGGTCATGGCGACCCACTTCGGAACCGGAGGGGAAGCGAACGGCTGGTCGGGACGAACGGAGTTTGTCATCTGGTACGGCCTCGCCGAGGCGCTCTTCCTGTTCCTCGGCTTCGGGATCCCGACGCTCATCCGCCGCATGCCCGCGGGCTTCGTCAACATACCCCATCGGGAGGTCTGGCTGGCACCGCCGCACAGAGAACGCTCGATCGCCGACCTCAGCGTCTGGATGCTCTGGTTCAGTGCCGCCACACTGGGCTTCCTCGTGGTGACGGCGCAGTTCATCTACACGAGCAATCTCGACGGCGGCGGACCGAGTCTGTCGGGCGCCTACATCACCGTCCTCGCGGCCTTCGTCGCGGTCATCCTCTGGCTCGTCTACCTCGTCTACAGGAGGTTCGGCACCCTCCCGTCCCGCTAGCCGAGGCGCCGGACCGAGATGTCACCGTCGTCCGTCCTGATGCGGATTCTCCCCTCGCCTCCCCCGATCGTGCCGCTCGTCCGGTGCTCGGTCTGCGCGTAGTCCCGAACACCGTCACTGTGAACGTCGACGCGACCATCGTCGGTCGTGACGAGGAACTCGGCCGAGAGACCCTCCGCGTACACGACGTCGATGTCACCGTCGTCCAGCTCAACATCGAGGTCGACCGGTCCCGCGTTCGGCAGGTCGATCCTGACGTCGCCGTCATCGCCGCGGAGTTCGACCCTCTCGCTCGCGACATCGAACAGGGCGACGTCGCCGTCGTCGAGCGTGACGACGAGTTCACCGGCGCAGTCGCGCATCAGGACGTCTCCGTCTTCGAGACCGATGCGCGCGAACGGGAACCGGCACAGGTCCATGAGCACATCGCCGTCGTCGCCGGCGAGGCTCAACTCTCCCGCAACATCCGAGAGCGAGATGTCGCCGTCGTCGAACCGCAGCTCGAGCATCCCGATGTCGCCGCCCGCGATCTCCACATCGCCGTCGTCGAGCGTGAGCTCGATCGGGGCCTGCCAGTTCTCGATCTCCACATCGCCGTCGTCACCTGCGAGTTCGAGCCGCACCCAGGCCGGCGCCTCGATCGTGTAGACGTATTCCTCGACGGTGCTGAAGCGCACGAAGCTCGTGCCGCCGGGTATCTCCGTGCCGTCAACGATGATCCTGCCGTCGACCCGACGGATATCCGCCTCGAAGTCGGGGTCGCGGCCGAAACCGATCCTCTTGACATCGACACGGTACGTAACGCGGACGTCGATCGTGTTCCCGTCGACGGGGACCACGCG
>WJMD01000009.1 GCA_014728125.1 Candidatus Effluviviaceae Genus V sp. | reverse complement strand
CGTCTCGAACGGGTCCTCGTCCGTCGCCACGCCCCACAGCCAGCACGCCTCCCGGAACCCCATCCCCACGACCGACGTCGTGTAGGCGCCCTCGTAGTATGCTCCGTCCGCACCGATCTCGTCGACGCAGGCGAGGGCGTGCTTCGGATCGTACATGTGATACCTGAAGGCGTCGCACAGCTCGACGGCGGCGGCATCTTCGACGCCGTCTCTGTAGATCGCGAGACCGGCGTACGCCAGTTCCTTCAACCGGGAGAGCTTCGAATGGTAGTTCGTCATCTGCTCCCAGTTGTTCCCGGTCAGGTGGTCCATGCCGCCGGCCGCGATCGCGGTGCCGACGGTCCGCCGGTCGCCCGACGAGATAGCGGGATAACACCAGTCGTAGTACACGGAGAGCGCCCTGAGGAACGGACGCTGCGTCGCGAGCCCCTGCGAGATACCGCTCAGGGCCAGCGTTCGCGCCCTCGACGCGTAGGCGCTCTCGTTGCTCACGAGCCAGGCGAAGCTCATGGCCGTCAGATGCCATTCATACGCGTCGGCCGAACCGAGAGGGAGCGACGCCGACATGTTGCTGTCGCACCACGACCTGAGGTCGTTGTAGTCCGAGGCCATGGGACCGGTGCACTTCGACCGGAGCCCCGGCACATCGGCCGCAGTGAAGAAAAGTCTGGGATGGGTGCTCGCCACCTGGTACGCGTACCCCGCGTTCCAGAACGTCAGCACGACCAGACAGACCAGCGCGAGCATGCAGAACCGTCTCATGATGTGTTCTCCCCGTGCGCGCTTTCCCGGGAGCGTCCCTGTCTCTCCAGATGGATGTTCCTGTCGACCAGCCCGGCCAGCACGAAGTACGTGCCGGCGATGGTCGAGTGTGTGAACCGCTGTCCGAACACGTTTGCCACGATGAGGGCGACTGTCGCCGCGAGGAAGCCGATCGAGAGGCCCCGCGCCAGCGGCGTCGTCCCCACTCTCATGAGCTCGATGCCGCTTCTGAAGCAGGCCACGAAGAGCCACCCGAGCACGATGATGCCGAGAAGCCCGGAGTCGGCGAGCGTCTCGAAGTACAGACTGTGCGCCGAGAACGGCTTCGAGAGCCTGCCCTCGGTCATCGTCGGGACCGACCCGAAGCCGTGTCCTATGAACGGCCGGCGTGTGAATTCCTGTGTGACGATGCTCCAGATCCTGAGCCGTACTCCCGCCGACGGATCGAGCCGGTCGGTCGAGTCACCTATGAGCCCCGCCTCGATGGAATCCACGGTCGTCTCACTGACGCGCTCTCGAACGAACCCAGGCGCCCAGAGCGGGCTCAGGGCCAGCACGACCAGGAAGACGATGAAGAGCTTCCTGCTCGTCAGAAGCGTCAGCGCTCCGGCGCCCGCGGCGAAGCCGACGTACGCTCCGCGGGATTTCGGCAGCAGAACGGAGACCGAGGCGATGACCGCTGAGACCGAAACCAGGAGCCGCTTGAACCGGGGAAACGCGCGCCAGGAGAACACGAGCGCGACGATCGCCGAGCCCGCGACGGCGAAGTAGGCGCCCAGGTCGTTGACGTCCCCGAGCGTCCCGGCGATGCGCCGGTAATCGGGCGTGATCGTGAACTGCCAGATGGCGACCGCCCCGGCGACCGCGCACCCGATCGACAGCGTAACCAGCAGGTTCCTCGTCTGCCTTTCGTCCCGCACGGTGTTGGCGACGACGTAGTAGGCGAAGAAGCCGAGCGAGCTCTGCCAGAGCACGCTCAGCATGAACCGCAGATCGAAACCCTCCATACCCCTGACGCTCGTCACGAAGATGCCGAGGCCGAGCACGGCGATGTACGCCGCCAGCGGCCGTCCGATCCTGGTCGGCGTGAAAACACGCTCCCCCGCGAGCATCCTCGGCACGACCCAGCTCAGAACGAGCATGAAGATCAGAAGCGAGGCGCCGTTGACGCCTGGTATGCCGGTCGACGGCAGCCATTCCCCCAGGGGGATCGCCAGCAGCCACGCGTGGAGCGCGAACCAGGGACGGAAGAAGGCGAAGACGACGAGCGCGAGTCCGATCAGGATCTTGATGATCCGGTGCGGTGCCTGCCCGTAGACGTAGTTCAGCTGGAAGATGACGTAGGCCAGTCCGACGGCGAGTATCGCGCCGAGCACGTAGACGACCCATCCGTAGCCGTACTCCGGCACCTCGCCCGGAACGCGGCCGACCGGCCCGCCTGTACGCTCGTGCGTATGTCGCTCGCGATCGCTCACGAAACAGCCTCCGCCCGCGCGTCGCCCTCTCTTCTGTCGACCGCCTCGAGGTCGAAGATCTCAATGACCGGATTGTGGAACGAACGTCCCGCGCCGCGGTCGATCGGCGGGACCGGACGCGGAGCCCTGAAGCGTCTCGCCAGGAGCCCGTTCTCCGAGAGCCACTCGTAGAAGGGTCTCTCGACGGAGGCGTTCGGTGGGGCGGCACCCTCCATCGGTCGCCCGGGCTCCGCCTTGCTCGTGACGACGACGTAGCGTATACCGTGCCTCTCGAGCTCCCGGATGAGCCCCTCGGGGTCCTCGCCGGCGGCCGGCAGGCGGTTCGGTGCCTCGCCCCAGCCGATCGTGTAGCGCCAGTACTGCGGAAGCCGCTGCGACGCCACGGCGAGCCGGACGCCGGCGATCTCGTCCTTCGTCTCGGCCCACGTATCGACGTCGGTCGTGTCGTGCCTGAGTTCCTCCCGCACCTGGGACGTCAGGGGATGGATCGGCGGACCGTACGTCTCGACCGCCACCGAGGATCCCGCCCTGAGTTCGTTCTCGATCCAGTGCTTCGCGGCCGTACGCGTATCCGGCAGACCGATGACCCGGACGAACTCGAGGGTCGGCAGGAGCGTCACGACGGCCGCTGCGACGAGCGCGGCGGCCCGCAGGAAACCGAATCGTCTTTCGGGCGCCGGCTCGATCAGATCGAAGATCCGTCGGAGCCCGAGACCCGCGAGCAGGACTACCGCCGGGAGAGCCGGCGTCATGTAAGTCGAACGCTTGACCGTCAGAAACAACGCGAAGAGGAGGTACGCGAGCGCGACGCTTCCCGCGACGACGACCCCCGCGGGCTCACGAGCGATCTCACCGGGCCGTCTCCCGTCGCCCCGGTCCCTGCCGAGCGACGACAGGAGCCCGAGCGCCGCGAGAGCGAGCACCGGGTAGCCGATGCCGCGTCCCAGCGTCCCGCCGAAGAGCTCAGCCATGCCCTCTCCGAACGAAGTCGGGATCTGTGCCACGCCCGTGCGGGAGACCATGAAGAACTGCGTCGCGACATCGCGCGTGAACTCACTCCAGGAGATGACGCTGTAGGGCGTTCCGGCGACGAACCCGAACGCGCCGGCGAGGATCGCCCCGACGAGCGCTCCCGCGGCCCTTCGTCCCGTCACCATGAGATAGACGGCCGCGGCGACTGTGCCCGCGCCCGCCAGTACACCCGGGTACTTCGCCGACGCCGCGAGGCCGGCGAAGAGGCCGGAGAGAACCAGCATGCCGCCCCTGCCGCTGTGCGCGGCCGCGAGGGCGGAGAGCATGGAGGCCGTCACGAGGAACGTCGTGAACACATCGGGCGTCGCGTAGTGCGAATCCCTGACGTGGAGGTAGACGACGGCGAGAAGAAGCGCGGCGGAGATCCCCGCGAACGGTCCGAACGCCTTGCGGCCGAAACGCCAGGTCAGCCCGACCGTCACGACGCCCGCCACGGCCGAGACGGCCCGACCGATGAGCCAGAAGGGAGTCACGTCGGTGAAGAACTGCGTCACGAGATCGACCGGGGCGCCGAGGAACCCGAAGACCCTGCCGATGACGTAGTAGAACCCGTAGAGGGCGAAGACGACGTACATCAGCAGCGACGGCCACCTGAACCAGTGAGGGTTGAGGTCGCCGGTTCCGAAACCGAGGGAGTGGACCAGGATCGACCCCTCGTCGGGATGATAGGGATGCGGCAGTCCCCAGTCGATGTTCCAGAAGCGCAGGACCACGGCGATCGCCATGATCGCCACGAGCGCCCAGCTCCAGGACCTCCTGCTCATCCAATCCTCCAGTTCGCTCCGGCGCCTGCCGTCAGCTGCGCGAGATGACCAGCACGCCGGCGACGATGATCACGAGCCCCGCGATCCTGAGCGCCGAGATCTGCTCACCGAGGAACAGCCAGGACGCCAGAAAGACGACGACATATGCGAGGCTGACCATCGGGTATGCGAGACTGAGATCGACGTTCGAAACGACGGCGATCCAGAGAACGGCGCTGACGCCATAGCAGACAAACCCCAGAAGTACCTGGGGCACGCTGAGGATCCTGAAGAGCTGGCTCCAGACGTTGACCGCGGAGACCTCGCCGTAGATCTGCATGCCCTTCTTCATGATGACCTGTCCTGTCGCTCCCAGGAGCACGGCCATCAGGATAAGCGGTACGCCCCGCATAGAAGCTCCTTCCTCAACGTCCGGCGGCGCCGTGCGCGCCGGTCGCTCCACGCCTGCTCGAGAGCGCGCGCCGTCCGACGGTCACGAGCCGGAGATACCGGCCGATCGTCCGTCCGACGCGCATCTTGCTGGCTCCGCCCTTGAGATCGTATCTGAGGATCAGGGGCACCTCCGCGACGCGTGCTCCGAGTCTCCCCAGCTTCAGCAGGATCTCGGCCGACGCGACGAACCCCTCCTCCGAGATGAAGTCCTCGCCCCAGACGGAACGCGCCCGCCCGAGGATCGTCCCGCTGTACGCACGGTATCCGCACGTGTAGTCCCGCGCGCCCCGGAC
Organism: Candidatus Effluviviaceae Genus V sp.; assembly: GCA_014728125.1. Classification (NCBI taxonomy): domain Bacteria; phylum Candidatus Effluviviacota; family Candidatus Effluviviaceae; species Candidatus Effluviviaceae Genus V sp. The sequence goes on along the minus strand of WJMD01000009.1, from coordinate 5,703 downwards.
CGGCGAGAAGAGGGTCAGCAGCAGGCTGGCCCCTCTGCTCAGGAACCGCCTGGTGCCCGAGAGCCCGACCTCGCGGCCGCCGGGAGCGTATCGCGACGCGATGACGACGTCGTATCCGTCGTCGATCCGGTCGACCATCAGCGGGATCAGCCCGGGGTCGTGCGTGTCGTCCGTGTCCATGGCCACGACGTATCCGTCGGGACCGGCGAGCTCGGCCGCCCGGGCGAACCCCGTTCTGAGGGCGCATCCGAGCCCACGGTTCGTCCCATGGCTCACGATCTCGATCGCGAGTCCGTGTTCGTCGGCCGTCGCCCGCGCAACATCGGCGGTCCCGTCGGTGCTCCCGTCGTCCACGAGCAGCACCGTGCTGTCCTCCTCGACACCGTCGAGGGCGGACGCGATCTTCGGCAGGAGCGGCGGCAGCGCCGACGCCTCGTTGTACGCCGGAAGCAGCACCACGAGCATCAGACCACTCTCCCCGCGGCCGGAACGAACTCCTCCGGCCTCTCTCCGTTCGCGAGCCCGAACGACCACCTGATGGCCGCGACGATGCGGGCCGCGGCACGCCCGTCGCCGTACGGGTTGACCGCTGCCGCCATGCCCCGGTACGCGTTCTCGTCCGACAGAAGGAGCGAGAGCTCCTCGACGATCCTGTCACGCCCGGTTCCGACCAGCCGCACCGTGCCGGCCTCGACCGCCTCGGGTCGCTCCGTCTCGTTCCGAAGCACGAGGACCGGCTTCCCGAGCGACGGCGCCTCCTCCTGGATGCCGCCGGAGTCGGTCACGACGACCGTCGAGGCCTTCAGGAGACCGACGAACGGGCCGTACGGCATCGGCTCGATCAGCTGGATGCGGTCGTGACCGGACAGAAGCTCCCTCGCGACCCGCTGCACACTCGGGTTCAGATGGACCGGGTAGACGACCGTGACGTCGTCGAACCGGTTGACAACGTCACGGAGCGCGCGGCAGATGCTCGCGAGCGGCTCTCCGAAGTTCTCCCGCCGGTGCGCCGTGACCAGGACGACCCGGCCCTCGAGCTCGAGCCCGTGTCCGGGCGCCGCGGGGTCGTTCGCCGTGGACAGGAGCGCGTCGATGACGGTGTTGCCCGTCACCACCACGCTCTCGGGGTCGACGCCCGAGTCGATCAGGTTCCGGCGCGCCGCGGCGGTCGGCGCGAAGTGGTGTGTCGAAAGCGCGTCGGCCAGGACGCGGTTCATCTCCTCGGGGAACGGATAGTAGCGGTCGTGGGTCCTGAGTCCCGCCTCCACGTGCCCGACGGGGATCTTCCTGTAGAACGCTGCCAGAGCGGCGGCCATGGTCGTCGTCGTGTCGCCGTGGACGAGCACGAGATCGGGCCGCTCGTTCTCAAGGACGCCGTCGACGCCCTCGAGAACCCTCGCCGTGACGGCGCGCGGAGACTGGTCGTTCGTCATGATGTCGAGGTCGACGTCCGGTGTGATGCCGAAGAGCTCGAGCACCTGGTCGAGCATCTCCCGGTGCTGGGCCGTGACACAGACGCGCCCGTCGATCCCCTTTGAGCTCGAGAGCCCGGAGACGACCGGCGCCATCTTGATGGCCTCGGGACGCGTCCCGAAAACGCTCACGACCTTCATAGCTGCTCCTGCCTCGGCTCGTCGGCATCGTCCTCACCGGACGGTCCGTACCCGTAGTACTTGTAGTCGTAGTAGTACGGGAGGACGCGTTCGATGTTGTTGACGACGAACCCGACGATGTTCCCGTTCTCCTCGCTCTGAAGCTCGACGCCGCGGGACACGACCTCGCGCGGCGTGACGCCCGCCTTCAGCACGAAGACGACGGCGTCCAGCTCCGCGCCGATGAGGAGCGCGTCGGGCACGGCGACGTTCGGAGCCGTGTCGACGATCACGTGGTCGAAGCGCTCAAGGAGCTCCGTCATGACGCGCGAGCCGGGGAACGCCTCGAGGAGCCACGTCGGCTGCTCGTGCCGCGTGCCGCACGGCACGACGAAGAGGTTGGGGAAGACCGTCGGCTTGACATCGCTGCCCAGCAGGTTGCCCCGCTCGAGAGCGTCCGAGATACCGGGTTTCCGCTCGACGGCCAGGATCCGGTGGACCCGGGGCTTCCTCAGGTCGCAGTCGACGATGACGGTCGACCGGCCGTAGTGCTTCGCGAGCGTGGCCGCGAGGCAGGCGGCGACGGTCGTCTTGCCCTCCCCGCGGTAGGCGCTCGTAACGAGGATGCTCCTGGGGATATCGCCGCCGTTTTTCGACTTGAGCTTGCGGGCCATGCGGCGGAACTCGAACGAGACCGGCGTCTCCTTCGTAAGGTCCTGAAGCAGGCTCGAGTTCCCGTCCGTCCGCCTGACACCCCGCTTCCTCGCCCTGCGCTCCTCGTCCTTGATCGCCCGGAAGACGTCGGCGTCCGGCACCGTGCCGAGGATCGGCATGCCGAAGGTGCGCTTGATGTCGTCGACGCTCGTGAACGAAGAGTCGCCCTGCTCCGCCGCCAGCACGAGTCCGAGACCCACGACGACACCGCCCAGCACCGAAAGCACGATGATCATCAGTTTGTCCGGCGCCACCGGCGACGTCGGTCTGGACGGCGGCTCGATGATCTCGAAGCGCCCACCGGCGCGCGCCGCCTCGAGCGCCTCCGTGATCTGACCGGCGGCCGACTGCTCGAGGAACGCTTCGTAGAGATCGCGGTTGCTCTCGACCTCCTGTCTCAGACGCTCGAGCTCGAGCTCCTGCTCGGTCGCCGTCGCGCGTCCCTGTGTGTACTCCCACATGAACCGGCGCAGCATCCTCCCCCGCTCAGAGATCATACGCTCCTCGACCTCGACGATCTTGAGGTCGGCGAACGCCTCGACGAGGGCCTCGGACGCGTCGGGGAAGGCGCTCCGGACGAGACGTCGCGCCTCGGCTCTGACCTGGTCCTTCTTCTCGGCGGCCCCGACGGACAGCGTCGTGAGCTCGGGCCCCTCGCCCGTCGTTCTGACCAGCACCGAGGCGACCTGCCTCTCCAGACCGGCGAGCTGGTCCTCCAGCGAGTCGAGCTCCTCGGAATCCAGCTCCTGGATCTCGTCGTACCGATCACCCGCGAGCTCGCGGAGCTCCGTCCGCCGACGGGCGAGCCGCTCGACGGCCTGCGTCTGCTCGACCGACGCCTGACTGATGAGGACATCGACCCTGTTGACGTTCTGCGAGGTGACCGGGTTCTCGACGCGGCCGCCCGTGTAGCGCTGCTGCTGAAACTCCTGGAGGCGTTCCTCCGCCTCGTCGAGCTTCTGTCTGTAGATGACCAGCTGCTCGACGCTGAAGTCGTGAATGGCCCGGATCTGCTCGAGCTGTTCTCGGTTCGAGGCGTTGACGAACGCGTTGGTGATGTGCTGCGCCAGCATCATCGCGCGCTCGGGGTCGAGATCCCGCACGACGATCTGGAAGCCGTTCGACGAGGTCCGTCCGACGGCGATGCGCGGCTCGAGATACTCGACGGCGCGCGCCTCCGCGTACTCCTGCTCCGTGAGGGACGGGTCGTCCTCGTGCTTCTCCTCGGCCCACTCCCGGATGCCCGGGTCGTCCGTCATGTCGAGCGTTCGGACGAGCTCCACGAGGAACGAGCGGCTCTTGACCTTCTCCTGCAGTCTCGACAGCTGTTCCTCGATGGGCGAGCGGCCGACGAGCCTCGCCAGCGGTTCGGAGAGACGTTCTTGCCCGTGCACGACGACCGTGGCCGATGCCTCGTAGACCGGAGGCAGCACGCGACCGATGAACCACCCGGTCAGCGCGCCGGCGATGATCGGCACGATGACGAGCCACTTCCTCCTCAGGAGGGCCTTCGTGTACGTTCTGAGATCGATACCCGTGGCGTCCTGTTGGGCCATTCCGTCCTCGCAGACGTTCCTCGTTCAGAGGATCAGTTCGTTGCCGCTGCCGCCGCGGCCGCCGCCGCGGCCTCGTCCCTCGCCTCCCGATCGTCGACCTCGCGGTCGATGGTCAGGTACAGCAGATAGGCCGACATGATGTCCCGGCTCCAGTTGAGCACGGTCGTAACGCCGCCCAGGACCTGCCCCGCGACGCTCGTCGACGCCTCCGGGACGAAGACACGGTCGCCCGCCTGAAGCTCGAAGGGCGCCGACGTGCCGTGCTCGATGACACCGGCAAGGTCCACCTTGGCGACCACCTGACCGCCGCGCGACCCGTCCATGACGACCGAGACCTCGTTGAGCCTGGCCGCCGGTGTCGTTCCGCCCGCCAGCGAGACGAGCTGCATGAGGTCGATGCCGTCGCCGGCCGGGTAGGCGCCGGGGGCTCCCACCTCGCCGAAGATGTAGACGACGCCGGGACCGCCCATGCCCCCCCCGCCGATGATGGACGGGACGTCGACCGTGTCGCCCGGTCGCAGGTCCGGCAGCGGCGTCCGCCGCTGGCCGCGCATGTAGGCGCCCACGTCGACCGTGATGACCTCAGGGCCCGTCATGGTCGGCCTGATGATCGAGACGTTCGACAGGTCCGCGCTCGGCAGCGCGCCCCCGCTCTCGGTCAGAAGCTGCAGGATGTCCGGGATCCGCTCGAAGCTGTAGCGACCGGGCGCGGCCACCTGTCCGGTCACGTAGATCGACCTGCTGTTGTGCTGCTCGATCGCCACCGTCACCTGGGTCGTCTCGCGCGTGAAATCGCGGAGCCGGAGGCTGAGGTCCCTCCCGAGCTCGGACGGTGACTGGCCGGCCGCCGTCAGCTCGCCGACCGGCGGGAACGTGATGCGCCCACTCGCCCGCACGACGACGCTCCTGTCGAGCTCCGGATGTCGCCACACGGAGATCGAGAGGACGTCACCCGGCCCGATGACGTAGTCGGAGTCCTGCGCCGGCGCCGTTGTGGACAGTAGCGCCCACGCGACCAGAGCGGCGACGACACCAACGGTGGTTCCTCGGTTTCTCATCGTGTTCTCCAGTCCGGTGTGCGACTCGGTTCCGCCGTCCCCGATACACAGCCGTCATCAGGGACACGCATCCCCCCTTGCGCGCCGCATCACGGCGCGCCGCTGTCAGTTAGGAAGGTAGAGGCAGCCGCACGTCCGGTCAACACGAATCGCTCCCCCCGTCGGGCCCTCCGGACCCGGGCGCGACCCGCCGAGAAGGCGCGGAAACGCCCTTGCTCAGGGCACGAACGGCGTTTTCCCTGGCCGTGCCCGGACACACCGAGCCGGCCGCCGGGGCACCGGCGTCTGAACACCAGCCGGGAACACCCGCCCTGACGGGGCTCCCGGTCCATCACCATGCACGGAATGTGCCAGAGAATGCCCTATTTCAGGGCAAGGGAGGCGATCCTCTCGACGAGCCGGCCGAAGTCGAGACCGTGGGCCAGGGCGGCCATCGGCACGAGGCTGGTCTCGGTCATGCCGGGAACGGTGTTGACCTCGAGGCAGGTGGGCGCCCCGTCTGTCGTGACACGGAAGTCGACCCGGGCGTACCCGCGGCACCCGAGGACCCGGAACGCCTTCAGCGCCTGGCGCGTGAGGTCGTCGGCGAGGGCTTCGCCGATCTCGGCCGGGCACGTGTACTCGGTGGCGCCCTTCTGGTACTTGCTCTCGTAGTCGTAGAAGCCGCTCTCCGGCGCGATCTCGACGACCGGAAGGGCCTCGTCTCCGAGGACCGCCACGGTCATCTCCCTTCCCTCGACGTAAGGCTCGACCAGGACGCGGTCCGAGAACGACCCGGCCAGG
>WJMD01000008.1 GCA_014728125.1 Candidatus Effluviviaceae Genus V sp. | reverse complement strand
TGACGGCGCCGGGCCTCTCTGTGAGGACAGCGTCAGCCGAGACGTGCCCTCGGGGGGGCTGAGCCGGGCGCACCGGCCCCGGCTCACTACTCCAGCCTGATGACGACGTGCTCGCCGTCCTCGTCGTCCTGCACGTCGAGGATCTTCCCGTCGAAGCCTTCCTCCTGCGCCATCTCGAGGATCTTGTCGAGGTCGAGGTCGAACCCCTTCCCGAGCGCGTCACCGATGGCGCCGTGGACATGCGCGCCGTTTATCCCGGCCGATGCCAGCTCCTCCTCGAGGGCGCCGTCGAACATCCCGTCCAGGATCCCATCGATGTCGGCGTCGGGACCCAGCTGCTTCTCGAGCTTCACGCGGGCTTTCTCGCGGGCCTTCTCGATCTTCGCTTCCATCTTCGCGCGGACGCGTTCCGCCCTGGCGCGCTTCTTCTCCATGCCGTGCTTCATCGCCATCGGGGCGAACTGGAACCCGAACTTCAGGAGAGCGAGAGGGACTCTCAGGTTGACCTTCTGCTCTCCGTCCTTCGTTACCTGGACCTTGAGCCAGCGTCTCTTCAGGTCGCGCTCGGTCGGCTTGTTGTCGCTCTTATCGAGCGCCTCGATGAGCCTCGCGGCCTCGTCGGCGCTGATCTTGCCGTCCTCGACCATCTTGAGAATGCGGAGCTTCTCCTCCTTCATGAATGCCTCCCTCGTTGTCGGTCGTCCGTGGCCTGCGCCGTGCGGTCCGCGGTGGAACCTGGCGGGTCCGGCGTTCGGCGGATGTCCGTGTGAATAGCGCGCGATGCCGGGCACGCGGTCGACCCGTGTCACGGCCGGCCAGATATCCTCGGTCGGGCAGACCGCGCTGCTAAGCGGCCGCCTCATCCAGTCGTCGTACGAATTCGTCTGCATCGATCTCTCCCGATTCGAGCTTCGCGAGAAGCTCCTCCTTGACCGTGTCGGTGACCTCGGTCGTCGGCTGGAAGCCGAGCTTCCTGACGATCGCGTCGAGCCTTCCCCTGACCGTGGGGTAGGAGATGCCGAGCTCGCGCTCGACCTCCCGAATGTTCCCGCGCGACTTGAGGAAGATCTTGATGAGTTCAAGCTGCTCGGGCGTCAGCACGCAGAACGGGCAGGTTTCGAAGGAGCCGTCGACACGAATGTCGCACGTGGGGCACTCCAGCTCCTTGATGATCATCTCGCCTCCGCAGACAGGGCAGGCGCCGGGCTGCTTGTGGATCATTGAGCGCTCCCTTCCAGATGTTGAGTGCAGACCTCAATTACTTCAACTGTCAGATGCAATAATAGAACCGCTGCTCCGCGATGTCAAGCGAAATCCACCTGGGACATTAACTTTGTTAATATGGAGATTAAGATTGATGAGGCCCGCCTTCACATCAGGGAGGCGGGTCTCCTCAATCGCTTGTGGGGCAGGAGGTTGGAGCGGTCAGCCGCGGGCCTTCGATTCCCAGGGGCGCCAGAGGTCGCGCCACGTCCGCGTCTCCGGGTCGTCCCGGAGGTCCGGGTCGTCGGGACGGTACCGGCGGAGGAGCACCCGGTGGCCCGAGACGAGGAGCACCGCGATGAGACTCCCCGCGATCAGGACCAGTCCGGCGCCGGTCACGACGCAGAGCGCGGCGAGGGCGACGGTCTGGACCAGGATCCCGGTGGTGAAGAGCATATTGTCGAGTGTGAGGAGGGCCGACTTCCGGAGGATCGAGATGAACCGTCGATCGCCGTGGGCGAGGACCGGCATGATGTGGGCGTGCATGAGCAGCACGAAGACACCCAGCCACACGAGGAGGGCGGCCAGGAGGAAACCGGGATAGCGGAGCGCGCCACCGAGGTGGCTGTAGAAATCGATGCCGACCCAGAGGATGAAGAAGAGGCCGAGAGAGAACACTCCGAGAAGGAGCGAGGTCGGGAAGAGGTCGACGAACGACCGGAAGAAGTCCCGGATGCTCGTCTGCTCGTTCCGGGCGATGCGGCGGGCGGTGGCGAAGAGCGCCGCCGTCGCGGCGGGGGCCGTGACGACGGGGATGAGGAGGCCGAGCCAGATGATGTTGAGCAGGATGAGATACCCCAGATGGTCGTAGACCCGCCAAAGGGCGGTCCGGAAGGCGGGCGCCAGAAGCTCGGCGGCCCTGGGATGGCTGGGACGCGCGGTCGGCATGCTGGTCTCCATTCGTCTGAACGATGCGATGATAGGATGTTGCGCGCGCGAGCACAACCGCAGCGCGGGAGCGGTCGCCTTCTTGCCTCGGGGCCTGGGCTGTGGTATCATAAGGTTACGGGGCCCGGAGGGCCTCGCTCTCGCAACGAGACACGCTGCCCAGACGACCCATGCAGCGCGTAGCGGTGACGCTCGACGCAACGTGAAGCGCCCATACCGGGAAGGAGGGTGGCGTGTACAAGACGCTTCTTCTGTCTCTTGCTGCCATCGCATTGCTTGCCACGGGGGGCGCGGCCGCGCCGCGGACGGTCCTCTACGAACACTACACAGCCTCGTGGTGAGGTACCTGTCCCTCGGCCGCGGTCGCGGTCAATGACTTCCACAGGAACTACACGCACGACGAGCTCGTCCTCGTGGGGTACGACTGGGTTGATTCGTTCGGCCCGGCGAGACGGTCCTACTACGGCATTCAGGCCATGCCGACCATCTGCGGCGACGGCCTCACCGATATCTGGCCGACCTCGCTGCTCGAGAGCACCTATAACTCGCTGTCCGCCGTTCCCTCTCCGCTCATCATGGACGTTGTGGAGAACGGACCCGGCGACTTCACTGCCACCATCATCGCCACGGATGACGTGCTCGATGCGCGGTTCGTGATGGTCGCTGTGCTCGACGAGTATGTTCCGGGAGCGAGCGGCACCCAGACCCATCTGCCGTACCACGCGAAGGAGTTCCTGACGGCGGTGACGGGCGACGCGTTCAGCATCTCGAAGAACGAGACCCTTTCGATCCGGAGGACCTTCACGGTCGACCCCTCATGGAACTACGAGGATATGGGTGTGGCCGCGTGGGTCCAGAAGCCGGGCGGCACGAACCCGTCGACCGCGTGGGACATCCCCGTCATGAACGAGGTCTTCCAGGCTGCGTTCGCTCCGGCGCAGGCGACCGGAGTCGACGAGATCGCGGAGACGAAGATCGCGCTGGCGCCACCGAGCCCGAACCCGTTCGTCTCCTCGTCGCAGCTCGCGTTCGCGCTGCCGTCGGCTCAGAGCGTCCGGCTGGATCTGTACGACGTTACCGGGCGTCACGTGCGGACACTGGTCGATGAACGTCTGCCGGCGGGAGAGCACGCGGCGTCGTGGGACGGCCGCGCCGACGACGGGCGCCCGTGCTCGGCGGGCGTCTACTTCGCGAGGCTCAGTGCCGGCGAGGAGTCCGTCTCCGGGAAGCTCGTCAAGCTCAGGTAGCACCTCGAAGGACGGCTCACAACACGAAGGCCCCGGCCTGCCGCCGGGGCCTTCGCTCGTCTGGATCGTGTGAAACGGTCTATCGGTCCAGGAGACCGCGCACCGCCTCGAGCCGTGCGAGGTCGTTCGCCTGCATCCCGCCGCGCCCGAAGAACCGGTGGAGTCCAAGGTTCGACACCGTCCTCGACAGGAACACGTCGAAGAACGACTCCCGCTCCCGAACTGTCACGACGGTGGCGTCGTCCCTCGAGACGCCGATCTCCTCACACGCCCTGTCGACGGCGTCCGAGAGACCCCCCAGTTCGTCCACGAGCCCGATGTCGAGTGCCTGACGGCCGGTGTAGACACGGCCCCCGGCCAGCTTCTTGACCTCCTCGGGGGTCATGTCCCGGCCCTGGGCCACGCTCGCGACGAAGTCCTCGTAGAACCAGTTCATGAAGTCGTCCGCCATGCGGAGTTCCTCGTCCGTCATGTGGCGTTTGTCCGTCCAGATGTCGGCGTGCCTGCCGCTCTTGAAGGTCTCGTGCCGGGCATCGATCTTCTCGTAGAGCTCCGCGAGAACGGGCTTCATGCCCACGACTCCGATGCTCCCCGTCAGTGTGAGGGGATCCGCAACGATGTGATGGGCGGGCACCGAGATGCCGTAGCCTCCTGACGCGGCGAAGTTCCCCATCGAGACGATGAGCGGCTTCTTGTCGGCGAGCAGGATGAGCTCGCGCATGATGATGTCGGTCGCCAGGCCGCTCCCCCCGCCGCTGTCGACGCGGAGCACGACGGCCTCGATCGAGTCGTCCTGCCGGACGTGTTCGATCAGCCTGGAGAGCGTCTCGGAACCGATGGACGAGCCGCCCATGACGGGATCGTTCCCGCCCTCCCCGACGTGGATCCCCCCGTACGCGCCGATGACGGCGACCGTGGGGCCGCGGTTCCATGCGTACGTTCGGTCCCGCCATCCAGCGACGTTCACCGTTCCGACGGACGACGGATCCTCCGGCACCTTTCCGTCTCTGAGCTTCGCCGCCGTCGCTTTCGCGGCGCGGATGCCGCCTAGCGTGTCAACGAGACCGAGCTCGAGCGCCTCCTCGGGGATGAGCGGCCTCCCGTCAGCGACGGCCGCGAACTCGGACGCCGACATGCGTCGCCCGTCGAGGATCGCGTCGACGGTCACGTCGAACGTCGCGTCCACGAGCTCCTGCACCTCTTCGGCCTGGTCGGCCGTCAGCGAGTCCGGACCGAGCTGGTGGAACGTGCTCTTGAACCCGCCCGCCGTGAAGTAGTCGAACTCGATGCCGAGTTTCCCGGCCGAGCCGGTGAACTTCGTGACGGTGACATAGCTGCCGATGCCGTCGAGGAACGCGGACGGGTCAAGGACGATCTCGTCGGCGGCGGACGCCAGGTAGTACTCCGGCGTTCCGCCTCCGTACTCGAGGAAGGCCACGACCTTGAGGCCGTGTTCCTCGCGGGCCGCGACAACCTCCTGCCGGATCTCCTGAAGAAGGGCGGACGGACCGCCGAGGAAGCCGCCCCCGACGGGGCGGATCCTCAGAAGAAGGACATCCACCTCTCCGCTCTCAGAGGCCTTTCTGATCTCGCGGATGATGCTCTGCGCGCTTCTTCGGGGCGTTCCAAAGAGGCTCCATCCGGCCGGGCCGTCGCTCAGGGGACCGGCGACCTTGATCTCTGCGATCGAGCCGCCCGACGAGAAGATGGTCCGCTGCCGCTCGACGCTCGTCGTCAGGTGCAGTGTGTAAATGTCCTCCGCGGCGGGTTCGTACGAGCGGTAGGAGGCGCCCGTGCCGAACGACGTCATGTCGAACCACAGGCCGAAACTCTCCTCATTGTCGCGGTTCATGTCGTCCGGGTAGACCGTCATGGCGCCCCGCAGCGTGACGCCGTCGAGAATCACGGCTTCGAGCCCGGCGCTCAGCACCGTCCGATCGAGGTCCTCCTCGCGGGGGAGGCTTCCGTCGACCATGAACGTGAGGCGGTCGCCCGCGGGACGGAGCGCGACCCCGGCCGTGTAGGTCATCCTCGAGGAAGCGCCGCCGCGTGAGGTCCCACCGGGTACCGCGAAATCGGGCTCAGAGATGTTGTGAGCCGCAGCGCCGACCGAGAGCCACCGCGTGGGGCGCACCATCACACCGGCGTCCCAGGTGCCGACGCGCTCCTCGTCTCCGTAGTTCGGACGGATCCAGCGGTAATCGAGTCCGACGCTCCACACGCGGCTCTCGCCGAAACCCACCCCGATGACGGCCGTGTCGACCGCGTCGTCTCCGGGCCGGAGACCGCCGTCGGCCTCCTCCCACATGAGATCGCGCCGGTATCCGATGCCGAGGCCGCCGAGCTTCATCGCGCCGCCGAAGCGCGCGACGTCGTCGCCGACCATCGAGACCGTGCTCCACGCGTTCGACTCGTTGTACATGCCGAGCCCGGCCGGGTTCACGAAGACCGCGGACGCGTTATCCGAATAGGCAACCGACGCGCCCTCGTGCACCCACACGTCGTCGACGAACTGAGCGTGCCCCGGGGCCACTGCCAGAAGCACGGCGGCTGCCACCATGATCCCTCTCATCGTCTTCTCCTCCTTACGGTTTCCTGGCCGACCGCCGCGCGTCCCGGTCGTACCTGTCCGACTCGGGGCTCGCACGAGCCCGATGTGAAGCGTGCCGCGCCTGTCTGGAATGAGCCTCCCCTGGTCAGGCGGGAGGGAGGCGTGCCGCGCTAGTAGTACATCTCGAAATCGACCTGTATGTCGCGCTCCTCGTCCGTGACCGGCCGAGCGAAGTCCAGCCGTATGTCGCCCAAACCCGGCGCGTCGAAGCGGAAGCCGATACCGACGTCCCAGACGAAACCGTCCGAGTCGTCGGCCTCCGGGGTGTCGGCCGCGTACGAGGTCTCGCCGCCGTCGACGAAGAATATCGTCTTCAGCGCCGGCCGTATCCTGATGCCGTACTCGATCCGGCCGAAGAGCAGGTCCTTTCCCGAGAACTCCTTGAGCTCGTAGCCCCGGAGGTCGTGCTCGCCACCGAGATGGAACAGCCTGTTCGAAGGGAAATCGGTCCCGCTTCCGATGCCCCAGCGTCCCTGGAACGTCATCGTCTGGGTCGAGGTGAGCCGCGTGAGCCACTCGGCGTCGGCCCAGTACCGGCGGAACTCGTAGTCCCCCTCGAGCCCCTCCGGCGCGACCTCGACGAAGAAGCGGCCCCGCCAGCCCGTGTGGCTGTAGCGGTTCCTGGAGTCGTAGACGACCGACGTGTAGACGCTGCGCATCCTGCCCTCGAACTCGCGTTGGGCGTCGAGGATCCCGACGGCGAGCGGTGGGTTCTCGCGCCATTCGTCGTCGCGGTCGAAGGCCGTCCAGACGCTCTCCTTCGCGTGCAGGGTCGTTATGAGATCGTTCCTGTACTCGACGCGAAGCGTGAGCTCCGGCGTCGCATGGTGCTGCGCGAAGAGGGTCACGCCGTCGGCGCGCCAGTAATCACGGTAGTCCCTTCGCAGGAAGAACGCCCGGAAGTTGTTCCCGAAGTCCGAAACGAACTCGTCGTCGTCGTCCGACCAGGCGGTCTTCTCGTAGAGCTCGACGCCCACAGAGAAGCCATCGGGCGACCAGATGGGCTGCTCGATCTCGAACCGGTAGTACTCGTCGTCCCGCGCCGACGGCCATCCCAGAAGCGCCCGCATGCGCGGATGCAGCAGACGGTCGGCCCGGTACTCGAGTCCCATGTAGAACAGAAGCCCGTCGACCCGATTGTAATAGAGGTTGGCTGAGGGGCCCAGACAGCCGCCGTTCTCGAAGCAGAGGTCGACGAACTCCCGTCCCTCGACGGTGATGAAGGGGTCCTCTTCGGCGCCTTCACCGGCCGGCGCGGGGAGCGGAAGACAGAGCGCGGCGAGCGCGCACGCCAGACCTGTGAGGATGAGCCGCATGGCTTTCTCCCGTGGACGCGTACTGTCTCGTGTGAACGACTACCGGGAGACTATCGTATCAGTGAAGGTGTCGCTCGTGCAACGTCGGAGGTAGAGCGAGTCGATCTCGGGGAAGGCCTCGAAGACGTCGATGATGATGCTGTCGGTCAGCGCACTGAGCTCCGGCATGGCTCTCTCGTCCGCGCGGGTGAAGATGTACTCCAGGTAGATGGCGTTGTCTCCGCCCGTCAGTCCGATGATCCGGTCGCGCGTCAGCGAGAGGCGCTCGTCGCCGCCAGACACGAGCCGCTTCTCGAACTCGAGGTCGATGACCCGTCGCGAGGTGCTGGTGTGACACAGGTCGTCGGTGCCGAGCGCCCCGCAGAGCGCCTTCGGACCCTCGGGCCAGACATTCCCGCCCGCCGTGTGGTAGAAGGCGACGAACTCGTCGTCGACACCCAGCAGGAACGCGGGCGAGCTGTCGGTGACGTAGGGGGTCTTGCGCATCTCGCCCTCCCAGTTCGAGGGCATGATCCAGACGCGGTAGAATGAGAAGTAGTGGAAGCCGTTCGGGTGGAAGAACCTCGTGCGCGTATCCTCCGCCATGACGTAGAGGCCGTTCTCAGGTCCGTCCCAGCCGATCGGCGCGCGTCCCCGGTCCGCCTCCACGATCTTCCAGTACGGGGGCAGGGAAGCTGTGATCCTCTGCTCGAGTGCGTCCAGCGTGAACGGGATCGGCGGGGTCGTGACGAACGGCCCGTCGCCGGTCGTCTCGTCGTTCAGAGGCGGTGTCGCGACGGCGGCCGCCGCCCATGTGTCCGCGGCCACGCCGGCGGCATCGAGGGCCGTCGCTGCGCCGGCCGTCATGAGCAGCAGGATCGCTGTGATCGTCGTCAGCTTCACGTCGGTTGCCGGAGGCGGTGCCGTGCGGCGCCGTGTGTCTCCGGGCGTACCCGTCCCTTCAGTCGGTCTTTCGAATGCGGAGCTGTCCACATCCGGCTGCGATGTCGCTTCCTCGACTGATGCGCCGAACCACCGTCGGACAGCGCCGACGCAGCCGGGCGTAGAACATCTCCTGTGTCTGATCGTCAGGGGGTGAGAACGGTACGTTCTCAATTTCATTATAGCAGATGAGATTGACCTTGCAAAGCAGACCTCCCGCGAGGTCGGCCAGCCCGTCGGCGCACGCCTGCGTGTCGTTGATGCCTCCAAGCAGGACGTACTCCAGAGTGATGAGCCTTCCCACCTTGCGCACGTACTCCTTGAGGGCGCCGATGAGTTCGGGGAGGGGGTACCTCTCGGCGATCGGCATCAGCTTCGCCCTCAGCTCCTGGTCTGGGGCATTCAGCGAGAGGGCCAGGTTCACCTGGAGCCCCTCGTCGGCCAGTCTTCGTATGCCGGGCACGAGACCGGCGGTCGAGATCGTCATCCTCCGGGCGCCGATCCCCAAACCCCACGGCGCGTTGGCTGTCCTGACGGCCCGAAGGGTCGCGTCGTAGTTGTCAAGCGGTTCGCCCATCCCCATGAAGACGACGTTGTCGAGTCTGTCCGGCTCAGCGCTCCTGCGGAGCGCCTGGATCTGCTCGATGATCTCGGCAGCGGTCAGGTCGCGCTCGAAGCCCATCGCTCCCGTCGCGCAGAACGTGCAGCCGAGACGACAGCCGACCTGCGTCGAGATGCAGCCGGTCGTGCGGTCGCTGTCGCGCAGCAGGACGGCCTCGACCCGCGCACCGTCTTCATATGCGAGCAGGAGCTTCTCCGTTCCGTCGAGCTGCGACCTCTCGGAACGAACGATCTCGGAGCCCGTTATGCGCGCCTGCTCGCCGAGTCTGTGCCGGAGGTCCTTCGACAGGTCGGTCATCGCCTCGAAGCTCGTCACGCCGCGCGGGAACACCCATGCTGCGATCTGGTCCGCGCGGTATCGGGGCTCTCCCATTGCTTTGAGGAGCTCCTCGAGACCCTCGAGCGAGAGGTTCTTCAGGTCCGGTCGCTCTTGATCCACGTGTTGCCTCCCGGGCAGTGGTGCTGCAAGATTGTACAGGTTCCCGAGCGATTCCCCAAGCGGACCGAGCCCCTGCGGGCGAACCACGGAGATGCGTGTGATGCGACTCGGAGACATGACGTGGGAAGAGGTCGGCGACTACCTGAACCGGCACGACGGCCTCATCATCCCCATCGGCACCTGCGAACAGCACGGACGACACATGCCGCTCGCGACCGACGCGATCATCGCACAGGCGTACGCGGACGCCATCGCTGCCGAGACCGGCGTTCCCGTGTCTCCGCCCCTGGCCTACGGTGTCAACCTCCCGTGCGACAGGCACATGCCGGGCACTGCGGGGTTCTCGTTCGACGCGCTGCGGTCGTCGCTCAGGTCGCTCCTTGAGGACTGGACGCGCCACGGCTTCCGGACATTCTATGTCGTGACGGCGCACGGCTGCGCCGCGGACGGGTTCAGCTTCGCACATCACGAGGCGATCAAGGAGGCGGCCCGCCCGCTGCTCGTCGACGGCGCTTGCAGGCTCTTCGTGCTCTTCCCATATTGGACAGATGTGAGCGACCTGCTCGACGCACAGGACGGTGTCGAGCACGCCGGGGAGGTTGAGACGTCGCTGATGCTCTACCTCAGGCCCGAGCTCGTGAGGACCGACAGGGCGGAGGGAGGCCCCGGCGAGGAGCTTGAGACCCGCTACCACGCCTACCCCGAGGGCATCGGGACGGCCCGGACGCCCGGGCGCTCGGGTGCTGAGGGACGGCCCGAAGCCGCGGGCGAGGAGAAGGGGCGCAGGATCTTCGAGAGGACGCTCCACGCCCTGATCGAGCAGGTTCTCGCCAACCTGCCGGCTGGTGGGGCATCTGAAGAGGGGAGAGCGGAACACACCGGCGTCCGGCTCACGGGGGCCGATGATCAGGAATGACCGACAATCAATAATCGAACTCCTGTTCTGCGTTGACGGGCTCGAACGGACGGTGATACAATAGGGGTGGAAGAAGGTAGACCCCCTACCGGACAAACCCCTCTTTCCGTGCGTCGACCCGCCGCCGGCGGGTGCACAGGCGCATCTTGCCGGCGGATGGACCGTATCTGATCCACAGTTCGTGCAGTACCACAAGGAGGAGCACCGTGAACCGCAGGAAGACCATAGCCCTGCTTGTGGTCCTCGCGCTCTGCCTGGGCGCACTGGCCGGCGCGGCCGGCGCGGGTGTCCAGGTGAGCCTCGCGGACAGCGACGGGGAGCTGACCGGCGTCCTCCACAAGGACTCCGGCGGCGGCTTCAACGGGGACGATGATCGTTGGGGCAATACATCACCTGTCGCAGGGGACCCGGACGAGCCGGATCCCGACGAGGGCGTAGCTGGTGGCGGCGGGGATCATGGGCTCGAGAGGGCTCAGACCGGAACGCCGGATCTCGGCACCGGGATCAGGATCTTCGTCAACATCATGACCGTCATGTTCTTCGCGAGGTAACGCGGCTTCAAGCCGTACCGTTGGCACGAGGACCGGACCAGTGGCTGACGAGCGACCGGACGACAGATTCGAACGCGAGATGCTCGAGGCGTTCCGCCGGGCGATGGCGTCGAGGAGCGCGCGCGATGCGGCCCTCACCGCCATGCGTCTGGGCGATCTGTATCTGGAGTCCGACAACTACAGTGACGCGCTCGGCTACTTCACCCAGGCGACCGTGGATGACCTCGGCGACTCGCTGAGTGATGAGGAGCTGGGTCTCGTGCTGGTCCGGACCGCGAAGTGCCACGCGGCCCTCGGCGACTACACGGAAGCCAGAGCGATCATCGCGGAGCTCGATGATCTGGAGCTGGACCAGGAGGAGGACGACGTCTGGGCCGAGGCGAACGTCGTCCTGGCGCGCGTCGAGATCGAGAGCGGTCGATACGACGAGGCGCTCCGGGCCGCGCAGAAGGCCTACGAGGTTCTGAGGACCCGGCCGGACAGCGAGCTCCTCGCCGAGGCGGGCAAGGCCCTCGGCGTCGCCAACGCGGAGCTCGGGAACATCCAGGCGGCCCGCGACTACTTCACCGACTACCTCGTCGCCCAGAAGCGTCTCGGTGACGAGGCGGGTCTCGCGATCGCCTACAACAACCTCGGCGTCCTCGCCAAGAGGACCGGCGACCTGCACGCGGCGCTCGAGCATCTCGAGAGCGCTCTCTCCATCGACCGCAGGCTCGGAAGGACATCGGCGATAGCCGACCGACTCACCAACATCGGCATCATCATGATGAGGCTCTCGCGCCACGCGGAGGCCGAGGAGCGGCTCTCCGAGGCGCGCCGTCTGTACACCCGCATCGGAGCGACCCGCGGTCTCGTGGCGACGCGGACGGCGCTCGGGAACCTCCACCGCATGCGGCGTGAGTGGGGTCTGGCGCGGGAGGCGCTCGATGAGGCACTCCGACTCAGCCGGCAGCACGGCTATCTGAGAGCGGAGGCCGTGACGCTCGAGGTCGTCGGTGAACTCGAAGCCGATCAGGGAGAGCACGAGAATGCCCTCGGTACGCTGACGAGAGCGCTCGGGTGCGCCTATCGACTCGGTGCGGCGAGCGACGTCGTCGGCGAGGTTCTCCGGCGTAGAGCCGAGGTGCTCTTCGCGCTCGGTCGCGTCGACGAGGCGGAGCGCGACTGCTCGGACGGCATCAAGCTCGCGCGTTCGATCGACGACCGCCTGGAGGAGGGAGCGCTCCTCCGGGTGCTCGCCGAGATCTGCTACTCCAGGAGCGACAACACGGCCGCCGAGGTTCTCGTCAACCGGGCCGAGGACATCCTGCGACGCGCGGGAGAGTCGTTCGAGCTGGCGAGGATCGCGATGGTCGACGCCATCGGACTCCGCGACAGCGCAGCCGTGGGGGCCGCGGTCCCGCTCGACCGGATCGAGGCCCGTTTCTCGGCGGCCGAATCGGCCTTCGCCCGCATCGGACTGCCGCACTGGGTGGCCCTCTGCGAGCTGGAGCGCGGCAAGGCGCTGCATCAGGCCGGACAGCCCGACCGAGCCAGGCCGTGGCTCGAGCGCGCCCGGCTCAAGTTCACCCAGTCACACGATGCACACGGCGTCGCGCAGGTCGACGCGGCGCTCAGAGGACTGGACGCCGAGCTTGCGGACGCCGCGATTGCGAAGCACGCGCGGTACGCGCTGATCGCCGACGGCTACCGCTTCCTCGAGACCTCGGAGCCGACGGCCGGTGACCTCCATCGCACGGCCTCTGAGATCGCGGCCGCGCTCGGCGCCGACCGACTCGTGCTCTTCTCTGTCTCCGGTGACGGTCAGCCGGCGGTCGCCACGTCGGCCGACACGTCGGGGCGCGGAGTCGGCGAGGTCGCCCGCTTCGTGCGGACCACCGTCGCCAACCGTGGGCATCGAAGGCCTCTCGTACTGAGCGACGGGGCTTCCGTGTCCGGGAGCGTCCCGAACGGTGTCAGCGCACTGGCGTTCATCCCAGTGCAGGTAGGGCTCTCGCGCGACCGCTCCTTCCTGCTCTACGCGGACAGGTCGGGGGAGACCACGCCGTTCACACAGGACGACATCGAGTTCGTCGGCGCCGCTGCCAGACTCCTGGGGCTCGCGAGCTCGCGGGTCGGGGACGCGGCCGGCTGGAACGCCGACGGTGCACTGTCCGAGGAACTCGGCAGCTCGCCCGAGCAGTACGGCATCATCACGCGTGACCCCGGGCTGCTGGCGATCCTCGCGAGCGTCGAGCGTCTGCGCGACAGCCGTGTCCCGGTCGTCATCCGGGGCGAATCGGGCGTCGGGAAGGAGCTCATCGCCCGGGCCATCCACGAGGGCGGGCGAAGCCGCAAGGGGCGCTTCGTGGCGCTCAACGCCGGCGCGATCGCCCCCCACCTCCAGGAGAGCGAGCTCTTCGGGCACGTCAAGGGCGCGTTCACCGACGCCGACCGCGACCGCGAAGGTCTCGTCGCCGCGGCCGACTGCGGCACGCTGTTCCTCGATGAGATCGGGGAGATGAGCACAGAGCTCCAGGTGAAGCTCCTGAGGTTCCTGCAGAACGGTGAATATCGCCGCGTCGGCGAGAGCGTGACGAGAACCAGTGACGCTCGCGTCGTGTCGGCGAGCAACAAGGACCTGGGAGAGGAGGTCAAGGCGGGCCGCTTCCGTCGCGACCTGTTCTACCGGCTGTGCGCTGTCGTCATCGAAGTGCCTCCGCTGCGCGAGCGGAAGGACGACATCCCCCTTCTCATGGAGCACTTCCTGACGCTCTACTCCGGGAAGGAGGGGAAGCCGGTCGCCGGCTTCTCGCGCGAGGTGCGCGACCTCTTCATGCGGCACGACTGGCTCGGGAATAACATCCGTGAGCTCGAGAACGAGGTCCGGCGCGGCGTCGCTCTGGTCGACGAGGGCGGGACCATCGGTCTCGACAAGGTGAGTCCCGAGCTGAGAGCGCGCTACGAGATCGCCGAGGCAGGGGACGAGATCGTCCGCCGGAGCCTCAAGCAGGAGGTCGAGTCCCTCGAGAAGAGCCGGATCCTCGAGGCCCTCGGACAGACCGGATGGAACAAGCAGGCGGCCGCCGACAAGCTCGGTCTCTCCCGTCCTGGTCTCCACGCGAAGATGAAGAAGTACGGCATCGGCTGATGCCGGGCGCGCCGCACCGGTGCAGCGGCGGCCGCATCCCACCGTCCCGACACCACACCCGCATGGCTCGAACCACGCCGGGGCAGGCCTCAGACCCCGTCAGAATCCTGACGGACCGTCCAATTCCTGACGGCCGTCTAAGGCATTTGCGGAGAACAACTTACAGCGTTTCAGCCGGAACTCGAGGACGAGGGCGTTCTGATCCTGTCATGAGCGTGGCTCGCGAATCGCCGACCCCGGTCGCTAGAAGCCTGTAAGTTGCATTCCTATAGTATGTTACAGCACATCAAGAAACCCGGACCGAGAGGGCCGAACCGGGCGATTCTGGCACAGCCCATGCCCATATAGATGGTCGGAACGCATTGACAACCGATATGGAAGGGCGAGGCGGCCATGGGTGTTCATAGCAGGGGGGGCGAGTCCGGTCGCTCTTTGGTCTGCTTCACCCTTCCGATAATGCGCAGCCCTGCAGACGCAGGGAACACATAGAGGGTGGCGTCATGCCGAGCGCGGCGAGAATAAGAGTCATGGTTGTGATCCTGCTCATCGGAATCGCTTCGCCGTTTCTTGGGTGACGTCCGGCGGCCGGGCGGTGGCAACACCGTCCGGCTGTCTCCGAAGTTGACATCATGAGGAAGGAGTTCTCCCGGAAGAGCCGGCCGTTCGATGAGGAACGGCAACGCATGCAGGCTCTTCGCTCACAGCCCGATCCCGTTCGGCAGCTCTGGTCACGTTCTTGCTGGCACCTCCACTCCAGGGATCGGGTGGCCCACGAAGGCCGGCAGACGACCGCTCACCTGTCTCCCGCAATCCGTCTGCCGGCCTCACCTCGTCCGGGAACGGCCCCTCGCCGACGGTTCACCCTTCTCCAGACCAAGAGCATCGTCGAAGCTCTCGTCTCGAACGACCCCGCCGCTCCTGCCCCTCGGTACCTGTCCAGTGTTCACGCGGCTTCATATCAGTCTTCACGATGAGCTCCGGCGCGTCGGTGAGCGCTTCCGGGACATCGTGCGTGGTGGGCGGATCGGTCCGGGCAAACGGTTCGACCGTGGTCTGAGAGCCGACAACCTCGTGCTCGCACTGCCGTTCCTGCTCATCGAGGACGCTCCCTTCCCGGGTGCGCTCGAGGCGGCACGACGGATGGCGCTCGCGAACGCCTCCGGCGCGGCGCACTTCCTTCTTCAGGACGACGAGCTCGACGGCGATGCCGAGCCGTCGCCGGCGCGCGCGACGCTCTCCGATCTCTGCCTCATGGTCTTCTCGCGGACCTACACCGATCTCGCGTGTGAGGGGCCACTTCTCTGGCAGCACATCGATCGATACCTCGGCGAATACGAGGCCGCACTCGTCTGGGAGCGGACCGTCCTCAGGTCCCGGACCGGGCGCAGTGTGGTAGGACGCGAGCAGCTCGAGACGGCGCTGCGCCATCTCGGACGGAGGCTCGCGCTGCTCAAGTCGACGTGCGCGGCCGTCACGCTCAGCGCGGGCTCGCTCGCAGAACTCGGTCTCCTGGAGGAGGCACTCGACCGCTTCCACGCCGGGTATCAGCTTGCCGACGACATGGATGACCTGGAGGCCGACCTCAACGCCGGGCGGTGGACGCTGCCGGCGTGGATGCTGGCCTGCGCCCTCGACAGGGACGCTCCGGGGGAGATCGCCCCGGACGAAGCGCGCGCCCTCATGGCGACGAGCGGCGTCGAGGAGAGCGTGCTCGGCGTCATTGACGGGGAGTACGCGGCCG
Organism: Candidatus Effluviviaceae Genus V sp.; assembly: GCA_014728125.1. Lineage (NCBI taxonomy): Bacteria > Candidatus Effluviviacota > Candidatus Effluviviaceae > Candidatus Effluviviaceae Genus V sp. The sequence goes on along the minus strand of WJMD01000008.1, from coordinate 3,867 downwards.
CCTCGGGCGCCGCTCTCGAGGCCGGCTTCAAGGCCGCGGCCGGGTTCCTGGAGAGGCTCCGGGCGAGGGCATCCATCAGCGGGGCCTGGAGAAGCAGACGGTCCTCGCTCAGTGCCGCCCTCGACAACCGTCCGAGAACAGACGGAGGAACACCGGGTGCGGGGTTTCACGCGTTCGGCGTTCGCGGCGACACCTTCCTCTACGATGCAGCCTCCGGTCTCTTCCTCGAGGTCGACCCCGCGGCGGCCGACATGCACGCGGCCGGGACTTCCTCGCCGGCCCGCGAAACGGCGCGGTTCAACTACGGCGGAGCGGCCGACGAGGCCGCGGAGGAGCTGGAGCGTCTCACGCTGTGCGGCGGCTTCAGTCCCACCTGCGTCGATGCATGGCCCCCGGACGTCGGCGCCGCCGAGCTGGCTCCGATCACGGCCCTCTCGCTGCACGTGACGACCGGCTGCAACCTCCGCTGCGGCTACTGCTATCTACCGACCGGGCGCCCGGTCTCCGCAATGAGCCTCGAGACGGCGCGCCGAGCGGTCGATCTCCTGATGAGAGAGTCGTTCGGAAGCGACCGTGTGTCTTTGATCTTCTTCGGCGGCGAGCCGCTGCTCGAAAGGGACCTCGTGCTGGAGGTGGCGTCGTACGCGCGCCGGCGTGGTCGCGACGCGGGCCGCAGCGTCGCCCTTCACATGACGACGAACGGAACGCTGCTGACGCCCGATGTGGCCGCGGGCCTCAACGCGGCCGGTGTGTCCGTCATGGTCAGTCTCGACGGGGGCGCATCGGAGCACGACGGCGAGCGGCGCGACGCCGAGGGCCGGGGCTCGTTCGAGAGCATCGCGCGGAACCTCCGTTCGCTTCCCAACGACATGCGGGTGGGCGCCCGGGCCACGGTCACGCCCGGTTCAACTCCGCTTCCCGAGATCGTCCGTGAGATTGTGAGCCTCGGCTGCGTCTCCGTCCATCTCGCGCCGGCCAGCGGTCTCGAGCTGACCGACGCCTTCGCCGAGCGGCTGATCGACGGGTTCGAGGAGCTGGCGGCAGAGGAACGGGCGGCCGCGGCCCGCGGCGGGAGACTGCGGGTCGGCAACTTCGCGGAGGCGCTCAGGATGCTCGACAGCGCGGCGCCCCGTCTCGCTCCGTGCGGTGCCGGGGCCCGGTACTACTCGGTCGAGGCGGACGGGAGCATTCAGGTGTGTCACCGCTTCGCGGGTGAGGAGGAACGATCGGTCGGGCACGTCGTTTCGGGCGTCGACCGCGGCGCGGCGCGTGAGCAGCTCGCGGCCTTGAGGTCGTTCAGCGAGGCGTGTACGTCCTGCTGGGCGAGGCACCTCTGCGGGGGTCCGTGTCTCCACGACGTGCAGGCGTCGCCTGGGAGAACCACGGGGCGGACGTCCCCGTGGTGCCGAGTCGTCAGGAGGGTGCTGGAGCTCTCGATGTGGATCTACGCGGGGATCCCCGACGGGAGACGCAGGGAGGTCCTTCGGACCGCGCACGACGATTGCCGGCCGGAACGGGACCACTCGGCAGCCGGCGTGTCGCCCTCGGCCGAGAGGAGCGCACGCGGAAACGAGGCCCGGGAAGAGGAGAGGGGAGGTGGTGGATGTGAAGACGGTCAGGCTTGTGAACGGGTCGGGGCGGTTGACGCCGGTCATGAGGAAGGACACACAGGAGAGTGAGATCTGCCTCATCGACTACGCGCACTGTCCGGAGAGCGACATCTGCTGGATCGCTGACTTCGGCGGAGGATGCGACAGCAAGGACAACTGCTTCGTAGACACGAACTGAGCCGGGAGGGTCGCGCCGCGGAGCGAGGCCCCGACCGGCGACGTCGGGTGGAAGGGGGGACGACGTGAGGCACATCAAGCTCGGAAACGGCGGGACGACATCCCGGAAGGCGCCCGCCGAGCTTCTCTGCTACATCTTCTTCGATTGGGGTTCCTGCGGGAGCGTCGACGAGTGCGGCTTCGACTTCGGGAACTGCGGGAACAAGGACGCGTGTCTGGTGGACTACTGACGGAGCGCGGTTCCGGCGACGCCGAGGGTTGGCGCCGCCGGGGCCGTCCCTTCGAGGGAGGGACCATGAACCGGTTCTCCGTTCTTCTGACGGCCCTTCTGCTTGCAGCGAACGGAGAGGCTGCCGCGGAGGCGCCCGGAGCCGACGACGTGTCGGCAGGGGCCCTTGTATGGGCTCGGCGGCTTCCCCCGGAGGCGGGGCGACCGAGGGACGTCTCGACGGCCCGCCTGACATCTGAGGAGCGAACCGATCTCATCGTGCTCGCCGGAGACCGCAACCGTCCGATGACGCTTCTGGCGCTCCGCGGACGCGACGGTACGGAGCTGTGGCGGCGCCGCCTCGACGCCCGGGCCGCCGCCGTGCCGGCGCGCCGCGGTCCGGGGCCGCTCGACGCGGTCGTCGCGGCGTCGGGGGACACGCTGCTCGCGCTCGACGGGTTGACGGGGAAGGTGCTGGCGCGGACCTCGCTTCCAGGGACGGTCGGGGAGCTCGCGGTCGGTGACGTGACAGGCGACGGGCGCGATGAGATCGTCTGCACGTCGGGAGGCGCGTACGACGACGCGCTCGTCTGCCGGCGCTCGGACGACCTCTCGGAGCTCTGGCGCGTCTCGTGCCCGGAACCCCGGGGGCGGTTCGACGACGGCTTCCGTATGCCGTCGGTTCTGAGCGACACCGGGCAGGGGCCCCGCGTCTTCGTCCGGCAGCACCGCACGCGACTGGTGGCCCTGGGCTCGTCGGGGGACATCGTCTGGAGCACCGTGCTCGGCGACAAGTCCGGCATGGTGCCGACCGGCACGGCGGTCACCTGTCCCGCAGCGGTCGACGCCGACGGTGCAGGTCATGACGACCTGGTGGTCGGCACGCTGGACGGGACGCTGCTGCTCCTGGACCGGGATTCCGGAGCAGCGCTCGCATCCAGGGTCTTCGGGGGGACCGAGCACAGGCGGATCGCTCAGAGAAGGCGGCTCCCCCGGGCCCTCAAACGGCTCCTCATGGAGTCGGGTGAGCCGGCGTCCGGCTACGCGGCGCTCGATCTCGACCCGGCGCCGGGAGAAGAGCTCGTGTTCACGACGGCCGACGGGGAGACGCACGCGTACTCCGTGCGGACCGACAGTCTGCTGTGGAGGATGAAGGTCCTGGGGAACGTCGAGTACGCGCCCCTTCCGGCCACGACGGCGGACGGTCGGCGCTGTCTGGTCGTTGCGACAACGGAGCGCATCTACTACCTCGACGCCGCGACCGGCGGTGAGCTCGACGCGGCCGGTCCGGTTGACGGCTGTTCCAGACTCCTCCTCGGGCGCTTCGCGGCCGGGGCTCACGTGCAGGCCGTCCTGCTCGACTCGAACGAGGGCGTCCTCTCGGTCGTCGGCACATCGCTCATCCCGGTCGCTCCGTGATGAACGGCGTGCCGGTCAGAAGTCAGCAGAACGAGCGCACCCGGCGTCCGGCGGTCGAGTTCGTTGGCGTGACGAAGACGTTTCCGGGCGCCGCGGGCGGGGTCGGCCTCAGGGAGCTTTCTCTGACGGTCCCGGCAGGGGTGGTGGCCGCGCTCGTCGGACCGAACGGCTGCGGCAAGACGACGGCCCTCCGCATTGCGGCGACCCTCGTGTCGCCGAGTCGAGGCGCCGTCCGCATTCTGGGGGCCGACTGCGTCCGGGAAGCTCACCGCGTGCGACGGACCATCGGACTCTCGCTCGGAGCGATGCGGTCGTTCTACTGGAGGTTGACGGCCGCGGGGAACCTGACGTTCTTCGCTGCGCTCCGCGGCGTGCCGGCCGCCCGCGTCGGGCGGCACGTTCGGGAGCTGGCCGAGGAACTGGGGGTCGCCGGGGCGCTCGGCGCCCCGGCCC
>WJMD01000007.1 GCA_014728125.1 Candidatus Effluviviaceae Genus V sp. | reverse complement strand
TCGATCCAGCGCCACATCACGCGAGTGAAGCACAGGGTCGTGAAGACCCTTGCCTGTCAGGGACATCGGTTCACCGGCACGAAGAGCAACTGGACGGGGAAGCACCGGGCCTGGCTCGAGCGCATGCGGCGGGAGCTCGACGGTCCTCAGAGGGTGGTGCTCTCCACGCATCTCGATCACCTGGAGTACCTGGAGAGCGAGCAACGGTCGCTCGACGCCGAGATCGAGCGGTACTCCCGCATGGGGCCGTGGCGAAGGAGCGTTGAGGCTCTCATGTGCTTCCGTGGGATCAAGACGCTGACGGCGATGACGATCGCGACCGAGATCGGGGACATCCGTCGGTTCCGATCCCCCCGGGGACTCATGGCATACACCGGACTGGTTCCCTCGGAGCGGTCCAGCGGTGACGTCGAACGCCGCGGACCGATCACGAAGTCCGGGAACACACATCTGAGACGGGTGCTGGTGGAAGCGGCCTGGCACTACTATCACAGGAGCCGCGCTGAGCAGCGGCTGATCCGGAGGCGACAGGGACAGCCGGCTGAAGTGGTAGCGGTAGCCGTCAAGGCGCAGCGCCGTCTGACGAAGCGGTTCTGGAGACTGCGGGAGAGGAAGCACAACAACAAGGCCGTCACGGCCGTGGCCCGTGAGCTGTGCGGCTTCATCTGGGCTGCTCTGAACGTGGTAGCTCAGACAGAGGAGGCATAGTCAACCTGACAACCAGGGGGAAGAGGCACGGAAGGAGAACCCCCGTCATCGGTATGCGGTGAAGAGAACCCGCGATCCTAGACCGGGGCAGCTCCGGACGGGCCTCTGCGTGTGCGGTAGTTGAACCCGCGGATATCAGCCTGAGTCACCGTCGAAGAAGCCTCTTCCTCCGAAAGGGGGCCCCGTGCTCACGCACGGGGCCCCCAGAACCGGCTTGACACCGGCTGTTCCATATCAGCGATAGAGCGCCTTGATGTTCGACCACGTGCCGTCCTCGACCGGCGAGACCGGCGCCGGGAACGTGATGATTGTGCCGTCCGGCGCGGTGACGCAGACATTGTCGATCCAGTAGTCGCCGCGCGTGCCGCCGGAACCCGAGTAGAGACGGGCCTCGATGACGAGCGCGTCGCGCGTGCCGCCGTCCGAGTCGAACGTCCAGGTGTGCTCGATGTAGTCCCAGCCGGTGCCGGCGGTATAGTCGTAGTTACCGCTGGCCGAGCCGGCGTAGCTGTTGACGTCACCGGACTGCGCATAGTGACCCCAGATGCGGAGCGAAGGCGACGCGGTCGGCGTGTCGTCGTAGCCGTAGAAGCTGGCCGTGACGACGTCGCCGTCGGTCAGACCCTCGATGAAGGCGACGTAGGCCTGGGGCGTCCCGCCGATCGGCTCCTCGGCGACGTGCAGGTAGTGGCTGCCTTCGTACGCGCCGGGGCACGTGTACGTGCCGCCAGTGCTGTCGTCGCCCGTCTGCGGGCCGGTGACGTTCGTGTCGTCAACGAGATTGCCGTAGAAACCCATGATCGTACCGCCGTCCTCCCAGCCGTAGCAGAGCGTCTGCTGGGCGAAGGCCGCCGGAGCGATGAACAGAACCGCGAGTGCGATAGCAACGAACTGCTTCATTGGGGTTCTCCTTCGTCAGGGGATCATGCTGCTCCACAAGACCCGATACTCCCGCCTCACCTGGCGGGTCCGCAGGATGCGCCGCCAAGGCGCTTCTGCGGTCCCTTTCGTCTGCGTCACCTCCCTCCGCATTCCGATGGCCCGTGAGGCCATGTTCTCGCTCCCCGCCCGGGACATATAGATTACCCGGGACGGGCCCGAATCTGCGCAAATCGTTTCCGAGAGTACCACAACCTCCGACGCGCAATCAAGCGCGCGACGTTAAGTGTTGATGTGGTTGCGTGTTAGGATTTCGTCAAGACTGGCTTTCACTCATTGCGGCGGCGGAGCTGGTCGTCCGCAGGCACCGTCTCGTGCCGCGCCGTCCTCGGATCGCCGTCCCCTCTCCCCTAGCAGGTGAGATGAAGGCCCGCGACGACGCCGCCCCGGGGCGCCCGCTCGTTGTAGGTTTCCACGGCCCGGCCCGTCTTCTCGATGACGAGCTCGACGCCGCGGTCGCGGATGGCCTCAGCGACGTCTTCGGAGACCGACATGACGCCGTTCGCGCCCCTGCCGATGATGAGAACCTCCGGTGGGTCGTTCAGGAGGTCGCCCAGGTCCTTCATGGACAGGCTGTGTCCCTCCTCGCGCCACCACTCCGGCCTCACGCCTTCGGGCGTGATGATGACGTCGTTCGTGTAGGTCTCGCCGTCGACGACGATGCGGCCGAACGCGTAGGAGTCGATGCGGGGCGGCTCCCTCCGCGCTGCGTCCTGTGGCATGTCAGCTGTTCTCCCTGACGAACCGCGCAAACGAACGGTCGTAGGTCCGCTCGACCTCGTCCGAGAAGCAGCAGGCCGGAAGCTCGCGCATTCTCAGATGGTAGCTCAGGCACTCGCAGCAGAGTCCCTTTCTAGGACAGGGGTCGTAGCTGCAGTTGCAGTGTTCGAGGTTCGTCTCCTTCTGTCCGCAGTCTTGTGCCATCCTCACTCCCTTCACAGGGCCCACAACCCGGTCCCGGTCGGGCTTCGGGGTTCCACGATGCGAAACGCCCGGCCGGGCATGCGCCGGCCGGGCGTCGGTCGAACATCTCCTGGCGGGCGCCTAGACCGTGCTGCGGTGCCTGTCCTTGAGTTCGCCGGTCTTGCCCCGGTTCCAGCCGCTGACCTTGGAGAAGTAGCCGGTCACGCGGGTGACGTGGTCGACGTTCCGCCCCTGCGCGCAGGCGGCTGTGATCGTGTCGAGCGTGTTCTTCTCGACCGCGTCGAACGTGCAGCGCGTCATCGTCTGATACGCGTCGCTCCGGATGATGATGGCCCCGTCCTCGGTCTGGTAGTCCCAGCCCTCGTGCGAGTCCAGCCATCGCTTCAGTTCCTCGACCTGCATGGCGCCTCCCCTCGCTCACACCCTCACGCAGCTGCCTCGTCGCCGGTCGCCGCCTGGTTCAGATCGGTCATGAGCGCATCGACGTCGATCCCGTGGGCGGCAGCGCCCTCGGCGATCGACTCGAACGCTGCGACCGCGCACCCGATGCAGTGGAGTCCGTGCTTCATGAAGACCGGCACCGTCTCCGGGTGCTTCCTGACGACATCGCCGATCGGCATGTCCTTCGAGATCTTCTGCTCAGCCATTGCTTGCTCCTGTCGTATGTCGATCCTGATTCGTGAGCGTCATCTTAGTGGCCGCCTCCCCGGTGATGCAAGGGCAAACAGCACCCGCGATGCGGCCGCCGTCGCTCCGGCCATGTTTCGATGCGCGGGCCGGCGTCCGGTCGCAGCGCCTACCCCAGAAACTCCTCCTCGGCGAGCCGTCGCCTCAGGCGCCGCCTCAGCACGAGCTCGAGGACCCACGCCGCGACCACGAGGCCGACGAGCACGAACGCCCCGGCCATCGGAATGGTGCGGAACGCCTTCTGAATGCCGATGACGATGCCCATGGCCATGGCGAGGAGCGCGACGATCCCCAGCTGGCGCATCTGCCGCGCCTTTTCGACCGACTGGGAGAGCGGGAGATGCGGCGCCGTGAACCCGATGAGCGAGAACGTGACGAGGGACAGCACGCACGTGACGATGACGAAGGCCGCGGCGCTCACGAGCGGCATGGCGAACGAGAGCAGTACGAAGAGGCCTGAGAAGAACGGTACGAGGTATCTCCAGATGACGACCTTCCTGGCCCCGACCACGAGCTCCGAGCGGTCGGCCACCGGTGCGGCGTAGAAGAGCCAGCTCGCCTTCCACTGGTCGGTCTGTGTCATCGCGGACGCGAAGAAGAAGCTGATGAACACACAGTACAGACCGAGGATGTTCATGACGTTCAGGCCGGCGCCGTCCGGAGACGGCAGGAGCGGGTCGTGCAGCGCCCCCGTGATGAGGCCGAAGAGATAGGCAGCCAGCGGAAGACCGAACGCCGGGTAGACGCGGGAACGGAGTTTCCTCTCCCGCGCCAGATAGGAGGCCATGAGTTCGTAGCCGGCCCGCTCCCCGTCGCCCGAGCAGACCAGTCTCCCGAGGGGGAACCGGGACGCTCCCTGCCTTCTCTCGGGGGTCTGGACTTCGCCCGGCGCCGTGGAGGCCAGCTCCGCGAGCCGGCCCGCGTAGCCGAGGGAGATGGTCGGGAGCGCAAGCCCGAGGACGAGCGCCGAGGAGATGCCCGCGAGCGCGGCGAGGAGCGCGCTCTGTGCCGGCGCGCCGCCCGATGCGAGGTCGACCACGGCCGCGTACCAGGCGGGCGGCGCTGCGAAGAGCCAGCCGCCTCTCGCGATCGAGATGAGCGTCGGGTCGTCGGCAAGCATGCGCGGCAGGAACACGTATCCCATCGTGAGGACCAGCGTGGCCGCCGTGTGGACGTAGGTAATGGCGGAAGTGAAGCGGTCGTAGCGCACGACCCTGACGGCCGCGCTGTAGAGCACGACGACGAGCGCGGCGGTCGACCAGCACGACAGGAGCGCCATGGCGTAGTGCGTCAGTCCGAAGGCCGCTCCCGACGGAAAGGTGAAGCCGCCCAGTATCGCTCCCGGGCCCGCCAGCGTCGTCGCCATGAGCGAAGCGTAGAAAAGCAGGTTGGCGACCTTCGCCCAGAAGTACGTCCTCGACGAGATCGGGCGGTGCGCCATGATCTCGTAGTCGTCCGGGTTCACGACGACGGTGCCGTACTCCATGATGACCGTCAGCGCCGTCATGAACATCGCGCCGGACAGCGTGAAGATCGTGTATGCGAACGGGTCACCGGACCGGATGAGCGCCACGGCGAGCAGGACGCCCATCACCGTGTACGTGATGAGGACGATGACGAGCGGCGGGACCTTCGAGCCCCCGTAGCGCGACCGCGACGACCGGACATCGAGCAGGATGCTCGCAACGAGCAGCGCGCGGAGCTGGCGCCAGTCGACGCCCGCCGAGGGACGCCCGACGGCATCGTCCCATCCACCCAGCGGCATCTACCCCTCCCCCCCGCCGGTGACGCTCCGCGAAAGTGCCTGTACGACGCCCGGGAGGTCACCGGTCGACGTCAGCTCGCTGAACACGCCCTCGAGCGAGCCGCGGTGCGTCATCTCCTTGAGCTCCTCGACGTTGCCGTCGGCCGCGACGGAGCCGTCCTTCAGGATGACGACGCGGTCGCAGATGCGCTCGACGACCTCGAGCACGTGGGAGCAGTAGAAGATGGTCCTGCCCTGGGTGGCCAGGTCCCTGAGAAGCTCCTTCAGCACGAGCGCCGTGTTCGCGTCGAGACCCGAGAGGGGCTCGTCCAGGAAGAGGACGCTCGGGTTGTGCATGAGCGCGGCGGAGATGAGGACCTTCTGCCGCATGCCTCGTGAGAACGACGTCATGACGCGGTCCGAGGCGTCCGCGATCCCGAAGAGCTCGAGAAACGACTCGGCCTTCCTGATGGCCTCGGTCCGGTCGAGATGATACAGGTGCGCCGTCAGGCTCAGGTACTCGCGGGGTGTCAGGTTCTCGTAGAGCGCGCCCGTCTCCGGCACGACGCCGATCCGTCGCTTCGCCTCCAACGGCTCCTCGAGGATATCGTGTCCCTCGATGAGGGCCGTTCCGGCGGTCGGCTTCAGCATGCCCGTCGCCATTTTTACCGTCGTGGTCTTGCCGGCGCCGTTCGGGCCGAGGTACCCGCAGATCTGTCCCCGCGGGATGCTGAGCGAGACGCCCCTGACCGCTTCGACATCTCCGTACGTCTTCGCCAGATCGATGAGCTCGATGGCGGCCGTATCCGTGCCTTCCGCCACGCTACCTCCCGTCGTCGTTCGTGTCCGCGGCCATGATCTCCTCCGCCGTCTCGATGAGCGCCCGCGCCTCGTCGACGATCGGTCGCGGGGCGGGCGGGTCGGCCGTGACGACCCTGCGCCAGCTCCTCACGGCGGCGCCGAGCGAGTCCTGCACCGCCAGCGCGCGTCCGAGACCGATCCATGCCTCGTGATAGTCGGGGTGCAATTCCGTTGCCACCCGGAAGTGACGTTTCGCCTCGTCCGGGCGCCTGAGCGCCATGAGCGCCTTTCCCAGGTTGTGGCGGGACGAGATGTCCCGCGGGTCCTCATCGACCGCCCGCGCGAAGGCCTCGCTCGCCCTCTCCATATCCCCCTGACCACCGAGGATGGCACCGACCGTGTTGTGCATCGGTGCCGTTCTGAACTCGATCAGGTCGACGTTGACGGCGGTCGCCAGAAGGGCCAGAAGCACGAGGGAAGCTGCCAGCAGCGCGATGCGGTGCTCTATCAGGAAGTCGTGGAGTTTCTCGACCGCGGCTCCCGCGGCGGGGATCAGCACGATCACGATCGCGAGTCTGTAGCGACCCGTGATGAAGAACGGCAGGACCGACGCCATGAAGGCCAGAGCGAACGCGACGAAAAGCGGCGTGGCCTTTCGCCGCCAGGTGAGCAGCAGGCCGAGGAGACCGAGCGGCGCGACGACCGCGAACGTCCCGACGGGCAGGCGGAGGACCGGGGCGAACTCCTTGACGAAACCGAGGTGATAGTGATTGGGGATCTCGTAGTGGTTCCAGAAGAGCGCGAACTTCCATGCCGTCAGGCGGGCCCAAGCGCCGGGTTGTTCCTGCACGAACGAGACCGCCCGCCCGGCCCAGAAGTCCGACACCTCGCCCGCAGACAGGTCGCGTCCGACCGCTCGCTCCGCCACCTCGGCCGACGCCCTCCGGAGGTCGAGCCGCATCTCGGGAGGGACGCCGAACATCCCGGTCGCCCCCTCGTGGTTCCCGATCCACAGGTTGATGCCTCCGTTGGACGACACCGGGATGAGGTCGCCCTCGACCCTGGCGTTGTGGATCGTCGCCGGGAGAATGGTGAGACCGGTCACGAGGAAGACGAGAAGTCCGGCCGGCAGCCAGCCTGTCCGGCGTCCTCCCTTCAGGGAACCGAAGCGCCCGAAGCCCCGCGTCGCGAGCCAGACCCCGCCGATCGGGGCGAAGAGCAGCAGATTCGGCTTCCCCAGGGATGCCAGACCCAGCAACAGTCCGGCGCACGCGGCCCGGGCGAGTCCGCTCCGGGACGGCGCGTCATCCGCCCCGGCGGCCCCGAGGTGACGGGCGGCAGACAGCAGCGCCACCAGAGTACCGGCGACGAAGACGAGCACGAGCGTGATCTCGAGAAGCTCGGCCTCGAAGAAGATGAACGGCACGTAGAGCGCCGCGAAGACCCCGGAAACCAGTGAGGCGGGCCTCGAGAACGCGGTGCGCGTCAGACGCATGATGAGGAGCACGGTGACGATGCCGACCGCGATCTGTGTACCTCTCACCGCGTCGAGGTTCTGCGAGACGGCCGTGACGGCCGCGAGAAACCACGGGTAGAGCGGGCTCGAATGGAAGTAGGCGTGCGGCGGGACGACGTTCCCGGACAGGATGTCGAGCGCCTGCCGGCGATAGAGTGCCGGATCGCCCGTGACGGCCTGGAAGAGCGGGTGTTCATGGACCTGGAGCAGGTAGACGATGCGGACGATCGCCGCCAGCGCTGCGATCAGCGCCTCCGGGAGGATCGCACCCGTCCGACCGCTCCTGCATGTGTCGCTCGTTTCCGACGTCATGGTGTCCGTTCGCTCTCCGCTCTGAGTTCCCGCCCTCAGGGAGTCAGCACGGGTTCCCTGCCATAGCCGGGACCGTCGCGGGTGAACCGCCGGGCATCCGGGGCGGTCCCGTCGTACGCCTTCCTCCGGATGCCGGCGGCCGGAGGCACCGAACCTCAGGTTTGCTCCGAACGGTCCTTCGGAGCCGTGGTCTCGAGCGCCTCGCCGGTCTCGATGGCCGCCGTGACCGTGGCCGCGTGGATGGCGACCGTCTCGTCGGTCCGTGCGGCGTAGCCGCCCGCGAGCACGGCCGCGAACGGAACGCCCCGCTTCGCGCAGGCGCCCATGACCATCGCGTCCCTCTCGGCCAGGTCGTGCGGCGAGAGCTTGAGCCCTCCCAGGAAGTCGTGCTCGTAGGGGTCGGCGCCGGCGACGTAGAGCACCAGCTCCGGATCGAAGTCGTCGATGGCCCAGGGCAGCCCTTCCGCCAGACGCTCCAGATAGGTCGGTCCCTCGGTCCAGTCGGCCAGGGGGATATCGAGCGAGCTGGGCGGCTTCGGGAACGGGTAGTTGTTCTCCTGGTGGATCGAGAACGTGAAGACGCGCGGGTCGTGGCTGAAGGTCGCCGCCGTGCCGTTGCCCTGGTGGACGTCGCAGTCGACGACCGCGACGCGCGACACCGTACGGTCCGCGAGCAGACGCGCGACACCGATGGCCACGTCGTTCAGGAGACAGAACCCCTCGGCGTGGTCGGGGTACGCGTGATGGAACCCCCCGCCCACGTTGACCCCGACGCCGCGCTCGAGCGCCGAGCGGAGCGCCGCGATCGTCCCGCCGGCGGCCAGGAAGAAGGAGTCGACCAGGCTCCGCGAGAACGGAAGCTCCAGCCTGATGATGTCGTCCTCGGAGAGTCCTCCGGTCAGGATGTCGTGAACGTACGCCTTGGTGTGGACAAGGAGCGCGTCGTCCACCGAGGCGGGCTGCGGTTCCACGACGTCCTCGGCCGTGATGACCCCCGACGAGACCAGGGACTCGATGACGCGGCCGTACTTATCCATCGGGAACACGTGACGGCCGATGTCGGCCTGGTAGCGGTCGGTGTACTGGAGAAGCGGTCTCATGGGGCCTCGTCCGTTTCGGAGCTTCCCTGCTGTTCCTTGTGCTGTGTTCCGCCTGTCGTGTCCCCCCGGGCGGCCTGCGCCGGCACGGGAGGCGCGTCGCCGCCGACGGCCGTCGAGTCGGCCGAAACCTCCGGGTCGGGCCGCGGCGGCAGGACGGCCCGCGACGTCATGACGATCCACGCGTCCGTGGGGCGCCCGTCGAGACGCGCCGGGACGAAGCGCCACCGCTTCACCGTGCTCGACACGACGGCCGCCGTCGAATCCGCCAGGGTGGCGTCGAGGACCGTCGCCTCGACGGGATTCCCCAGCGTGTCGACGCGGATCTCGACCCTGACGTTCCGAAGGCGCGTCGCTCCGTCGGCCGGAGGTCCTTCCCACCGGGCCAGCCAGGGGGCCTCTTCGTAGCGCGACAGCGACTCCGGCCGGTCGGGTGAGCGCTCGATGGTCCTGAGATACGGTTCGAGCTCAGGGATCGTCTCCGCATCCGGGAACGCCGGCAGCGCCTGTCCGGAGACGCCGTCCCTGTCGACGGCCTCGGCCTTCAGCGATTCGGCCTCGGCATTGCCCCACGGCACGTCCGTCTCCCGGAAGAGGAGGGCAAGCCTGCGGTACGCCCGTGATGCAGCGGGCTCGGCAGGGCCGACGATGTCCGCGAACGTCCTGTAGGTGTTCTCGGCCTGCCGCGCCTCTCCGGCGAGTTCGTGCACCATGCCGAGTCCCAGGACCGCGTCGGGCTCGACGTTCGGCGGAAGCCCCTCCGCCGCGAGCGAGCCCTCCCCCAGCGCGCGGGCGACCGGCGCTCCGACGAGCTCCTCGTAGAGCGGTCGGGCCTCTTCATGACGGCCGGCCCGCAGGAGCGCCGAACCCAGCGCGACCGTCCCCGGCCGCCAGTCAGGATGCTCCTCGACGATCCTCGTCAGAACCGACAAGGCCGCGGCGAACTCGTTCTGAAGGAACAGCTCGATCCCCCGGGCCAGCAGCGCCTCCCGGTCCGCCTCCGCCGGAGCCGAGGCCCCGGCGGACGGAGGCAGCACCAGAGCGACGACCAGCAGGGCGGCGAGCAGCAGCGGTGCGCGGCCTGCGGCGCCGGAGGCCGCAGCAGGCCCCAGAGACGACCTCTGAGGCGCCCTTGCGGGGCTTCCGGGGTGTTGGGGCGCCATCAGATCAGGCTCCTTTGAATGGCCTTTTCGCCGTGTGTGTAAAGCTCTCAGGGTTGCTTTCTACCAGCGTCTGGGGACCCGCCGCCTGTGGGGCGGTCGGTACCGCGGGGGGTAGTCGATGCGCGCCCTGCGCTCACCGAGCAGTGTGCGCGTCCGCTCGAGGACGCCCCTGACGAGATCGGCGGGATACTCCCACTCGAACTCGGTCGTCCCGTCGCAGACAGCGCACTGGGGCGCGACGGTGGCCCGGACGTGTGTGTCGCCCTGCCGCGTGATGATGCAGCGGAGTCTGTAGACGGGGCGGCCGTCCGCCGGGCGGCCCTCGGCAACGAGCTGCGGCTTCGTGCCCGCGACGACGGCGCCGCCGGTTCCGGCATCGAGCGCGAACCCATGCTCCTGCATGGACCGCGCGACGGCGTTCCGGACCCGGGGCGCGTCGGCGATGAACCAGGCGTCGCCCGAGGTATCCGGGGGCGGCGTGGTCGAGACGAAGGTCGAACCACCTGCGCAGCCGCCGGCCGCGAGAGCGGCCATGAACAGGAGCGGGATCATCCGTGTCCTCACGTTCGTCCCCCCTTCGTTCAGCTTTCGAGCGCCCGCTCACGCGCCAGCACGGCGAGCGCGTCGCGGGCCGTGTCCTCCGCGCGCCTGATGTGCTGCCATCCCGCCGACGTCAGACTCTGGTTGACGGCCTGGCGGGAGACGCCGAGATGCTGCGCGACCTGTTGCTGGGTCTCGCTGCTGCGGACCAGCGAGATGATCTGCCGCTGGCGTTCCGTCATGCGGTCGGTGAACTCAAGCATCAGTGAGATGAGCGACTCGAGGAGGGGCTGCCTGCCCGGGGCCAGGATGGCGACGCGGGCGTTTCGCAGACCGGTCGCCAGAAGGGCGGTCAGCGCAGCGGTCGTCACCGCGTCCGCCCCGACAACGGCCCGGTCGAGCGAGCCGACCGCCGGGTGTCCGGTCGCGACGGCCAGACCGAACGTGGCGTGCTCGGGCCGGACGGCGTCCGAGATGTGGCGGACGAGGTCGAGCAGGTGTTCGGGCTCGTCGGCCCGGATGACGATGGCTCCGTCCGCCGCGGGTTCGGGCGGAGCCGCGATGAAGGACGCGACGACGTCCCGGACGCCCTTCAGAAGAAGGTCGCGTGCCGCATCGTCGGTTCTCGGCGTGCCGGCCGACTCGTGCAGACGCGCGGCCAGCACGGACCGGGTCCCCGCAGGGCTCACGTCGTATCGGCTCACGTTTCGCCTCCGTCGGCTTCCCCCGCCTTCAGCTCACGGGGTGTCCGCGTGACCGAGGCGTACGCATCGTGTGCGTGGACGCTGTCGAGGTTCCTGGCCTCGACGCTGTACCAGAGCACCCGGACGTCCGCATCGAGACGCTCGGCGACGTTCCGTGCCAGATCCTCGACGAGGACAGGGCGGTCGTGGGCCGCTTCGATGACGGTCCTCTCGTCGTCGCTCGACAGAAGCGGATAGAGCGGCGCGCTGGCGGAGGTCTCGACCAGCTCCACGAGGTCCTCGATCCAGACCCTCCCCTGCGTCCTGACCGAGACGGTGACGTGGCCGCGCTGGCTGTGTGAGTCTCCCCCCGTCGTCTCCATGGAACACGGACAGACACTCAGAACGGGCACGCGAACTGAGAGGACGTGATCGAAGCCCCCCTCGTTCAGCGAGGCCTCGACCGTCACGTCGCACGCGAGGCGGCTCTCCGCGCCCGTCGTCGGCGCGCGCTTCACGATGTAGTACGGGTGACGTATCTCGGTCGAGGCCGACCTCGAGCCCAAGTTCTCACGGAGCGCCTCGAGAAGGCGCCTGACGGCCTCCGGACCGAGCGGTTGCTCGCGGTTCGCTTCGAGTGTCGAGACGAATCGGCTCATGTGAGCGGCCCGTTCGTCCGCGTCCAGTCCGACCCACAGGCCGACAACGCCGTCCGCCCGGGCGTCGCTTCCGGCTCGAACGGGGACCCGGAGCGGATAGCGCAGCCCCGCGATACCGACGCGATCGAGCGCGATCTCCCGCGTGTCGGACCTGTCATGGATGCGCGTCATGCGATCTCCCGCGTCCTGTCCCCCGGCATGGCCGGAGGGACCGGTCACCCTCCGCAGAAACTGAGTGCTCATCCATGCTACGCGTCCCGACGTGCGGCGTCAAGGACTGGGCATTGCCTGTTCTGGAGAGCACAAGAAGGGCCGGCGCGCCGCTCCCGACGCGCCGGCCTGGGTCGTTCGTCGGCGGTTCTAGAAGACCCTGTCGAAGTGCACGATCGCGTGTGAGGCGGCTCCGACGGACACGGCCGCCACGCGGGCGCCCGAGAGTTCCTCGATGCGCCGCAGGTAGTCCCGGGCCTTCCCGGGAAGCTCGTCGACGGCGCGGCATCCGCTCGTGTCGGCGAGCCAGCCCGGCATCGTGTCGTAGACGGGCACGGCGCGGGCCAGCTGCTCCGCCGAGCGCGGGAAGTCCTCGGTGCGCTCGCCATCGATCTCGTACGCCACACAGACCGGGATCTCCCCGCAGGCATCGAGTACGTCGAGCTTCGTGATGATGAGGCGGTCGATGCCGTTCAGCGCGATCGAGTAGCGCAGGGCGACGGTGTCGAGCCATCCGCAGCGTCTGGGACGGCCCGTGGTCGAGCCGTGCTCGTGTCCCCGCTCGCGGATGGCCGCGGCTTCCTCGCCCTCCGACTCGGTCGGGAACGGCCCGGCTCCGACCCGCGTGATGTAGGCTTTGGCCACGCCGATGACCTCGTCTATCGCGGACGGAGGAACGCCCGTGCCCGGGGCGAGACCTCCCGCGCTCGTGTTCGACGAGGTGACGTACGGGTAGGTACCGAACGAGAGGTCGAGCAGTGTTCCCTGCGCGCCTTCGAAGATGACGTTGCCCGGCGACTCCACTGCCCCTCGGATGATCGGGGGCGTGTCGGCCAGGTTCGGCAGGAGGCGCGGCGCCAGTGTCCGAAGCTCCTCGAGCATGTCGTCGGTGTCGACCGGCTCGGCTCCGTAGGCCTTCGTCAGGAGGGTGTTCTTCCGCTCGGCGATCCCGCGGACCCTCTCTGCGAACGCGTCGAACGAAGCCAGCTCGCCGATGGTCACGCCCTCGCGCGCCGTCCTGTCGGCGTAGGTGGGACCGATGCCCCGCATGGTCGTCCCGATCGCCCTCGCTCCCCTCGCGCGCTCCTGAGCCTGCTCGATGGCCTTGTGGTAGCGGAGCGTCAGATGGGCGCCCGTGTCGATGAGGAGGTTCTCACCGACCTCGATGCCGAGCTCGCTCACCTTGTCGATCTCCGCCACGAGCCCTGACGGGTCGATCACGACACCTGCTCCGATGACACACGTCACGCCCGGCACGGATATCCCCGACGGGAGGAGATGGAAGACCACGGGGTTGCCGCTCACCGACACCGTATGCCCGGCGTTCGCGCCGCCCTGGAACCTGACGATCATGTCAGCCAGCGCGGCGTAGTAGTTGGTGAGCTTCCCCTTCCCCTCGTCTCCCCACTGGGTTCCGATGATCAGCAGACTGCTCATCAGTCTCCTTCCGCGGCCGCCTCGCTCCCGGCGGCCAGCTGCCTGTCCTTCTCCTCGACGGAGCTGCGCATCCGGCTGCGGTAGTCCTCAAGGCGCTCCTTGATCTCAGGGTACTTGATGCCGAGGATCTCCGCCGCCAGGACCCCCGCGTTGCGGGCGCCGTGCTTGCCGATGGCCAGTGTCGCCACCGGGATGCCGGCCGGCATCTGGACCGTCGCGTAGAGCGCATCGACGCCGGAGAGGGGGCCGCCCTCCATCGGGACGCCGATCACCGGCAGCGTCGTGAAGCTGGCGATGACACCGGCCAGATGTGCCGCCAGCCCCGCGCCCACGACGACCACCTCGACGCCGTCTGCCTCGAGGCCCCGAGCGATCTCCGCCGTGCGCTCGGGCGTCCGGTGTGCGGAGGTGATCCTCGTGACATGCGGTATGCCGAGCGTGGCGAGCGTCTTCTGGGTCTCGACCATCGTCTTGAGGTCGGAGTCGCTGCCCATCAGGACGGCCACCTTCGGCCGTGTGTTCTCTGTCATGTGTGCCCTCCGGCGCGTCCCGGTCGCGCGTGGTGCGAACGGGACCGTGTCTAGTGCTTGAAGTGACGCATTCCCGTCATGACCATGGCCATGCCGCGTTCGTTCGCGGCCTTGATGACCTCGTCGTCGCCCTTGGAGCCGCCCGGCTGGATGATCGCCGTCACCCCGGCCTCGGCCGCCGCGTCGACGGCGTCGCGCATCGGGAAGAAGGCGTCGGACGCGAGCACCGTGTCTCTGACCCTCTCCCCCGCCTTCCAGACAGCGATGCAGCTGGCATCGACCCGGCTCATCTGTCCCGCTCCGATACCGACGGTCCGCGTGCCCTTTGCGAGCACGATGGCGTTCGAGCGGACGTGCTTGACGATGCGCCAGGCGAACAGAAGCGAGCGCATCTCCTCCTCCGTGGGTTCGCGTTCGGTCGCGCAGGTCACGCCCCCCGGCGAGAGGACCATCGTGTCGAGGTCCTGCGCCAGGAGCCCTCCGCCGAGCATCGAGCGGAACTGCCGCTCCGGCTTCAGCCCGTAGCTGGTGAGATCGGGGAAGCTCGCACGCAGCAGTCTCCGGTTCTTCTTCTTCCGCATGAGATCGAGCGCGTTCTTGTAGAAGTCGGGCGCGATGACGGCCTCGACGAAGTGCGTATTGTGAATGAGCTCCGCCACCTCCATGTCGACGCTCCTGTTGAGCGCGATGATCGAGCCGAAGGCCGACATCGGGTCACAGCCCAGTGCGTCCTCGTACGCCTTCGCCAGCGTCGGGGCGGTCGCGGCGCCGCACGGCGTCGAGTGCTTGATGACGGCCGCCGCGGGCTCCTCGAACTCGCGGACGATGGCGAGGGCGGCGTCGAGGTCCATCAGGTTGTTGTAGGAGAGTTCCTTGCCCGACAGCTGTTCCGACGAGATGATGGATGGGTCCTGGGGTCTCTGGCGGCACCTGTAGGCCGCGGCGCGCTGGTGCGGGTTCTCGCCGTATCGCATCTCCGCGCACTTCTCGTACTCGAGCGTCAGGAACTCGGGGAAGTCGCCGTCGGGCTCTGTCGCGGCGGCGAGATAGCGATGGATGGCCCGGTCGTAGTCGCGGGTCACGGCGAACGCGCTGACCGCCAGCTTCCTCCGTTCTTCCATGGGCAGGTCGCCGTCGTTCTCCTTCAGGAGCCGGGTCACGCGTTCGTACTGTGAGGGCGAGCTGACGACGATGACGTTGGCGAAGTTCTTCGCGGCGGCCCGGAGCAGCGTCACGCCGCCGATATCGATCTCCTCGAGCGCCTCTTCCAGTGTGGAGCCTGCCGCGGCGGCCACCTTCTCGAAGGGATAGAGGTTGACGACGACCATGTCGATGCGCTCGATGTTCTCGCGCTCGAGGGTCGCGACGTGGCTCTCCTTCTCCGGCAGCGAGAGGATCGCGCCGTGGATCTTCGGGTGGAGGGTCTTGACCCTTCCGTCGAGGATCTCGGGCGCGCCGGTGAGGTTCGAGACCTGTCGGCACTCGACTCCGCCGGCTCCCAGGACGCGCGCGGTCCCGCCTGTGGAGACGATCTCGATGCCGAGCTCCGCAAGCACGTTGACGAAGTCGACGAGTCCATCCTTCCGCGAGACGCTGACCAAGGCTCTCTCAATGCTCATCGCGACTCACTCCTCATCGTCTTGTTGCTGCCGCATTGCTGTCTCTGTGCGATGCACTCGTGCGGATAGCTGCCGTCGAAGCACGCCACGCAGTACCCCGAGCGCGGCGGCGGAACCGATTTGAGCAGTCCCTCGAGCGACAGGTACGCGAGCGAGTCCACCCCGATGAACTCCGCGATCTCCGGGATGTCGCTTGTGGACGCGATCAGCTCCTCACGTGTCGCCGTGTCGATGCCGTAGAAGCAAGAGAAGCGTATGGGCGGGGACGCGACCCTGAGATGGACCTCGCTGGCGCCGGCATCGCGGATCATCCGCATCAGCTTCCTGCTCGTTGTGCCGCGGACGATCGAGTCGTCGACAACGACCACCCTCCGGCCCGCCAGCGTTGCCCGGACCGGGTTGTACTTGATCCGCACCTTGAGGTCGCGAAGCGACTGCTTCGGATGGATGAACGTCCTCCCGATGTAGTGGTTCCGGATCAGCCCGAACTCGAGCGGAATGCCCGATTCCTCACTGTAGCCGAGGGCGGCCGAGTTGCTCGAATCGGGCACCGAGATGACGATGTCGGCGTCGACGGACTCCTCCCGGGCCAGACGTCTCCCCAGCGCCCGCCGCACGCCCTCGACGGAGGCCCCCGAGATCACCGAATCGGGCCGAGAGAAGTAGATGTACTCGAAGATGCAGAAGCTCGTCTGTCCTTCCGCCGGCGCGAATCGTCTCGACCGGATGCCGTCGTCGTCGAAGAGCACGATCTCTCCCGGTTCGACCTCCCTCTCGAACGTCGCGTCGACGATGTCGAGCGCACAGCTCTCCGACGCCACGACCCAGCCTCCAGTCTTGAGTCTGCCGAAGCAGAGCGGCCGGTAGCCGCGCGGGTCGCGGACGGCGACCATGCGTCCCTCGATCATGAGCAGAATGGAATAGGCTCCCTCGACACCCTGAAGGGCCGTCGCGAGGATCCCCGGAATGTCCTCGGCCCCCGGCGTCCCACTCGCGGAGTGGGCCCGCGCGATGAGATGCAGGATCGTCTCGGTGTCGGTGGTCGTCCGGAAGATCGACCCACGGGCCTCGAGCCTCGCCCGGAGTCTCTCCGAATCGACGAGATTCCCGTTGTGCGCTGCGGCGAGGGAGCCTCCCCTGAACCGGACGAGGATGGGCTGGGCGTTCATGAGGCGACTCTGACCGGTCGTGGAGTACCTCACGTGACCGAGCGCCACGGAGCCAGGGAGACGGTCGAGCGTCTCCTCGTCGAACACCTGGCTTGCCAGGCCCATGGCGCGGTGCTGGAACGCCGTCTCGCCGTCCCAGGTCACGATGCCGGCGCTCTCCTGCCCCCGGTGCTGCAGTGCGTAGAGCCCGAGGTACGTGAGATGCGCCGCCTCGCGGTTCCCGGCGACGCCGAAGATGCCGCACTCCTCGTGGAACATGGTCTCGCTCCTCTAGTCGGAGACGCGCTCCAGGATCTCGGAGTAGGCCTCCAGGAATCCGCCCAGGTCCTGGCGGAAACGGTCCTTGTCCATGATCTTGCCGGACTCGGCATCGTGGAACCGGCACGTGTCCGGTGAGATCTCGTCTCCGAGGACGATCTCTCCGTCGAGCTTGCCGAACTCGAGCTTGAAGTCCACGAGCGTGATCCCCCGCTCCCTGAGGAAGGAGGACATCACCTCGTTCACCGTGAGCGCTTCCCTCTTGATCAGGTCGATCTCATCCGGGGTCGCGAGCCCGAGCGCGCGAACGTGTTCCTCGGAGAGGACGGGGTCGCCGAGATCGTCGTCCTTCAGGTAGAACTCGACGATCGGCGGCTCGAAACGCCGCCCCTCCTCGACGCCCAACCTCTTGACCATCGAACCGGCTGCGACGTTCCTGACGACCACCTCGATCGGCATCATGTCGAGCCGCTCGACGACCATCTCGGTCTCTGAGATCCGCTCGATGAAGTGCGTGCGGACGCCCTCACGGTCCATCAGCGCGAGGAGCGACGAGGAGATCAGGTTGTTCAGTCTCCCCTTGCCCTCGATGACCTCGTGCTTGACGCCGTTGAACGCCGTGGCATCGTTCTTGAACTCCTGCACCATCAGTTTCGGGTCGTCCGTCTCCCACAGGATCTTCGCCTTG
>WJMD01000006.1 GCA_014728125.1 Candidatus Effluviviaceae Genus V sp. | reverse complement strand
GTGGGGCGTCTCGGCGGAGGAGCTCCGCGGCCGGGTGGCCCGCGGGTTCGACAGGCGGTTGCTGGAATGGGCGCTCGACGGGCTGAGCGCTGAGGAAGCTGTCTTCCGGCGCGGCGACCTCGTTCGGGTCGGGACACCGGAGATCGAGCTCGACCCAGGCCAGCGCGAGCTTGCCGACCGCATCGCGGGCACGCTGAAGGCGGCCGGCGCGTCGCCGCCCGACATCGACGAACTCAGGCGGCAGATGGGCGGCGACGAGTTCGACGCCGTCGTCAAGCTCCTCGCGGCGGAGGGGCGGATCGTCAAGGTGACGACGACGCTCTTCTTCCACGATGAGGTCATCGACCGGGTCCGGCGCCGGGTGCTCGAGCACCTCGATGCGGAGGGCGAGCTCTCGGTCCCCGCCTTCAAGGACCTCGTGGGGGTGACGAGGAAACACGCGATCCCCCTCCTCGAGTTCCTCGACCGTGAGGGGACGACCATGCGAACGGGCAACGTAAGGCGCCGGGGGAGGTCCGCATGACGGAGACGCCGGCGAGGAGCCGGACGCGGCGTGTGATGATCGGGCGCGTCCCCGTCGGGGGCGGCGCGCCGGTCGCCGTCCAGTCGATGACGAACACCGTCACCTCCGACATCGAGGCGACCGTCGCACAGATCGCTCGCCTGGCGCACGTCGGGTGCGACATCGCGCGGGTCGCGGTGCCGGACGGCGCGGCGGCCGACGCGCTCCCTGAGATCATCGCCCGCTCGGGCATCCCGGTCGTGGCTGACATCCACTTCGACCATAGACTCGGACTCAGAGCCGTCGAGGCCGGAGCCCACGCGCTCCGCATCAACCCCGGGAACATCGGAGCCGAGGAACGTGTCCGGGCGCTCGTAGCGGCCTGCTCCGAGGCGTCGATCCCAATCCGGATCGGCGTCAACGCGGGCTCTCTCGAGAGAGACATCCTCGAGCGTCACGGCCATCCGACGGCCGAGGCCATGGTGGAGAGCGCCGAACGTCACGCCGCGCTCCTCGAGGAGCGCGACTTCAGCGACATCATCGTGTCGCTCAAGTCGTCCGACGTCCCGACGACGGTCGACGCGAACCGCCTGATGGCCTCGCGGCACGACTACCCGCTGCATCTGGGCATCACGGAGGCGGGAACCCTCGTCCCGGGCGCCGTCCGGTCATCGGTCGGGCTGGGGCTGATGCTCGCCGATGGGCTGGGCGACACGATCCGGGTCTCGCTGGCGGCGCCTCCTGAGGACGAGGTCCGCGTCGGTCGCGAGATCCTCAGGTCGCTGGGACTTCGGCACGGCGGCGTCACCGTCGTCGCGTGTCCGACCTGCGGACGTACCGAGATCGACGTTCCCGGAATCGCCTCCGAGATCGAGCGGCGGACGGCCGACATCCGTACGCCCGTGACCGTGGCCGTCATGGGCTGCGTCGTCAACGGACCCGGCGAGGCGCGCGAGGCCGACCTCGGCGTCGCCGGCGGGCGCGGACGGTCGGTGCTCTTCGCCGGAGGTCGGGAGATCGGCCGGCTGACGAGCGACGACCTCGCGGGAGAGCTCCTCCGGCGACTCCAGGATCTCATCGACGAGCGCGGGAAGGAGTAGACGATGCGCATCGCCGTCCTCTTCTGCGGGGGCACACTCGTGATGGAGGAGAACGAGCGCGGTGTCTGGCAGGTACCGCCGAGCGATCACGCCGTCGAGAACCTCCTCACTCTCGAGCCGCGTCTCTCGGAGATCGCCGAGCTCGAGGTCGCGTACGTCGACAACATCGACAGCGCGAACATCACGCCGGCGCACTGGGACCGCATGGCCGACGAGGTCGCCTCGCGGTACGCGACCCACGACGGGTTCGTGGTCACGCACGGCACCGACACGATGGCCTACACCGCCAGCGCTCTCTCGTTCGCCCTCCGGGATGTCGGGAAGCCGGTCGTCTTCACGGGCGCGCAGATCCCCGGCAGGTTCATCGAGACCGACGCACGGCGGAACTTCGTCAACGCCGTCCGCATCGCCGCGATGGACTTAAGCGGCGTCTTCGTCGTCTTCGACCGTTCCGTCATCCTGGGCGCCCGTGCGACCAAGGTGTCGGAGTCGAAGCTCTCGGCCTTCGCGTCGATCAACCGCGAGCCCGTCGGGGAGATCAGGGCCGACGTCCGCTTCCGCGACGACGCCCGGGGACGCCACGACCGCGCCCTTCAGCTCGAGAAGGGTTTCGACCCCAACATCACCGTCGCCACGCTCTTCCCGGGCACGTCGGTCACGATGCTGCTCGACATCCTCGAGGGCCGCACCTCGGGCCTCGTGCTCAGGGCCTACGGTACCGGCAACATCGCCGCAGACTACCTCGAGGTCCTGAGGAAGGCCCGTGAGCTGGGTGTTCCGGTCGTCGTGACCAGCCAGTGCCTCGAAGGGGCCACACGCATGGAGCGCTACGAGGTCGGCAAGCGGGCGCTCGACATGGGGGCCATCCAGGCATTCGACATGAGCATGGAGGCCATCATCACCAAGCTCATGTGGGTGCTTCGCCGGGCGAGCGATCCCGAGAAGGTCGGACGGCTCATGCGGACCGACCTGGCGGGAGAGGTCCGCCCGCATCCCGGCGGCTGAATCGCTCTTCAACGCTTCAGGCAGTTTCGAGGTCACATCCTGTGAAACCGGCGCGGCGCGCCGGAGCGTCTCATTCTGTGAGAGCGGTCTCCGGGAGCGCCGCACAGACCAGGGAGGGCGACCGGACCGATGGTCCGGCGCCAGACGAGGGGGGATCCATGTCCTTCTGGGGTAAGAGCGTTCGCAGTGCCGTGGCGCTGACGGCGGTTCTCATCGCCTCGGCGCTTCTCTTGTGTTCGGCCGCGTCGGCGGTCGAGCCACACGCCGGGATGCTCCGCTATCCCGACATCAGCAGCGAGCACATCGTCTTCCGCTACGCCAACGACCTGTGGGTCGCCCCGCGCGGAGGCGGAGAGGCCGTGCCGCTCTCCAGTCCATCGGGCGGCGAGTCCGTGCCCAAGTTCAGTCCCGACGGGTCGATGATCGCCTTCATGGGCAACTACGACGG
>WJMD01000005.1 GCA_014728125.1 Candidatus Effluviviaceae Genus V sp. | reverse complement strand
GCGTCGCGTCATCCTGGATTGACATCAGAGCCCATCGCGCCTCCCAGGGACCAGGTATTCCTCAGGAGGCACCATGAACAGACGACGCATGCGAGGCGCGCTCGCGCTCCTGCTGTTCCTTCTCCTGCTGTCGGCGCCGCCGGTGCTGGCGCAGGAGGCGGGGGAGGAAGCGGCGACGCCTGTCGAGGAGACGACGGCCACGGACGAGGCGCCCGCTCGGACGCCTGCCCGGGACGAGTTCGTTCCCATGGCCGAACGCGAGGGCGACGGCGCGTTCGCCGTCCGGCGGGGCGGGGGACCTGTCACGGCCGTCGAGTTCACCCTCCGAAGGCTCGTCACGCTCATGCTCCCGGCCGCGGTCGCGCTGGCCGGTGTCGGCATCCTGGTGATGGCCATCATCCAGATCGTGAAGGACGTCTTCCCGGTCCGCGCCATCTACCAGCGGTGGTGGCTGGGGCGGAACTGGCTTAGGCCCGCGGTCGAGCACGCCCGGGCGACCTACCGCGACGAGATGGTCGAGGGCTCGACCTACAAGGAGATCCGGCAGAGGCTCATCGACCTCGCCGCCGGAGGCGACGCGGGAGCGCTCTTTGCGCTTAGGGCCGACGGCGTCGCGGGGCAGCTTCATGCCGCAGCCTCGGCCGCGCTCGACGACCCGGTGGAGCACCGGTGGCTCCTCCGCTCGATGGCGCGGAAGGCGCAGCCGTCGGATGTGGAGCTCGTCATCGCCTCGGCCAAGAGTCTCGGGGGAGACGGCGGGCCGCACTCCTCCGACACCGATGTCGTCGACGCCAGGAACCGGGTCTACCAGTCCATCCAGCGTTCCCTCGACGCGCTCCAGATCAGCATGCAGGCCTCGTGGTCGCGTCTCATCAAGGTCAAGGCGATCATCCTGAGCTTCATCATCATCTACGGCGGCATCAGGCTTTACGCCCCGATGGTGATGGCGACCCCGTGGCAGAAGGTCGTCTGGATCGCCGCCGCCATCCTCGGCGGGTTCGTCGCCCCTGTGGCGCGCGACCTCGTCGTGGCCCTGAAGAGCCTGAGGGACAGGTAGCCGCATGCAGGCGACGGGCGACATCTCCGTCCGTGAGAAGGGCTCGGGCGGCGTCACCGCCGAGGCGCGGGATGCGCCCCGGAACTGGATGCAGGGGCGGCGCCATGTCGTGCTCCTCGTCCACGGCTACAACGCCGACATGGACGGGGCGCGCCGCTCGTTCGACGCCTTTCTCCGGATGCTCCCCGCCAGGTTCCCGCCCGCCGGCCGCGTCTACTGGCCCGGCGACGCCGACTGGGGGGTCTTCTCCGCGCTCGCGTACCCGTCGAAGATCCCTGTGGCCAGAGCGTCGGCCGGGAGGCTGGCCGCCTACCTCTCGAAGCTCCGCGGTCCGGGCGGCGGGCCCATCGAGCTCACGCTCGTCGGGCACTCGCTGGGCTGCCGGGTCATCCTGGAGCTGCTCGAGGACCTCTCGTGGCTCGACGACACGCGCTGCGTCGTGCGGGTCGTCGTGCTCATGGCGGCCGCCGTGCCGACCGACCTCGTGGGTGTCGGAGGACAGCTCCGGCGCTCGGGGCTCGGTCCGCTCCACCGCCACGTCTACCACTCGGACGACGACCGCGTGCTCCGCTGGGCCTTCCCGGCGGGGCAGTCGATGGCGCAGCTTGCAGGGTCGGAGCCGGGCGACTCGCTGGAGGCCGTGGGGCTCCACGGGAACCCGCGGAGCTACGCCTCCCGGCGCAGGGACCTCCGGGGGAACCGCCACTCCGACTACTGGAAGGACCGCCGGGCGGTCCGCGAGCTCGCGACGCTCATGGGAAGCGCCATCCCGAGGGTGCTGGAACCGAGAACGTTGCCGGCGGCGCCGCTGCCTGAAATGGGACCTCCGGTTCGCCGGCCCGGGTTCACCCGCGAGCTGCCCACGAGGCCCGTCACGCCGTAGTCCTGCGAGCGGAGGCGAGGATGGGACGGAAGGTCTTCGACATCTTCATGATCGCCGTCTGCGTGACGATGATCGTGCTCGCGCTCACGCGTCCCCTCGACACCATGCGCCGCACGCTGGTCATCGGCGCGTCCATCTTCATCGGCTCGCGGCGCGTCTTCTCTCTCATCAACAGAAGCTCGGGCGCGGACGACTGAGTCCCGGCGCCGCGGCCTCGTTGCGGACACCGGGCTCCGGTGCTAGGATGAGCTTGGGTTCAGGCGACGGCACGTGGAAGGGGAGGATGTCATGCGGAGCGTCTCGGGGAGCGGTGTCCGGTCACGCGCGGCGTTCGTCGCGCTCGGCCTCGCGCTGGTCGCGGTGGCCGTCGTCCTCGCCTCCTGCGGTGGCGCGGAGGACACGCGCCCGAACATCGTCCTCGTCATCCTCGACACCGTGCGCGACGACTACGTCGGCGTCGACGTTCCGGACTACCCGGGCGAGCCGCTGACGCCGTGGTTCGACCGCGTCGCGTCCGAGGGGACCGACTTCACGCACGCCTACGCGAACGCCCCGTGGACCGTGCCGAGCCACGCCTCGCTCCTGACGGGAGAGTTCCCGTCGACCCACCAGTGCACCGGGTTCAACTGGAG
>WJMD01000004.1 GCA_014728125.1 Candidatus Effluviviaceae Genus V sp. | reverse complement strand
GTGGGGGCCTTTCCGGCCCCCACGCCTTTTTCGGCCTCCGCCACGTCGGGAGCTACACCCTCCGCGGGAGCGACGCGCCGCCGCCCGGCGCATCTCATACACAGAGAGAGAGGCCAGAGACTTGACGCGGCATGTAAGTTGTGTTACACTGTATACTTGGAAGCATAGTAGGCCGACACAACTGGATCGGAATGGAGGTCCGAGCGATGCGGAAGCAGCTTCCGGTTCTTCTCGTTGTCGTGCTGGTGCTGGCCGTCGCCTTGAGCGCGGGTGCCAGGATGAACGTCGAGGAGATGACCACGCGCAGGGCGATCGAACAGGCGTTCCAGGAGCGCGGCGGGAACATCAGCGAGCTGATCCTGGCGAAGGCGCAGGCTCTCTACGAGTCCGGCGAGCTCGATGCCGATCTTCGGGGCGGCCTCATCGACAAGAGCGGCACTCCGATGGCGCTCGAGATCTACAGGGCACTTCCGGAGCTCCCGGCCGACGTGTCCGATCGCGTGACGCGGATGCGTGCGCGCCCATCGTGCGATGCGTCGATCACAACTGAGCACTTCAGGATCCACTACGACACGAGCGGCACCCACAAGATCCTCAACTGGCCGAACACGTCCTACCGCGACGCCGTCGCCACGGCGGCAGAGTACGTATACGATCAGGAAGTGACCGCCATGGGCTTCGTCCCTCCTGCCGATGACTCCGGTGACCCCGACGGCGGCGGGGGGTGCGAACGGTACGACATCTACGTCCAGAACCTGTCGGGTGTCTACGGCTACTGCCAGCCGACCTACTACACCGGAAGCGGCAACGCCGCCACCAGCTACGTGGTCATCGACAACGACTACGCCGGCTTCGGCTATCCCGACCCGACCGACCCGATGAAGGTCACGGTCGCTCACGAGTTCAACCACTCGTGCCAGATGGCCGTCGACATCACCGAGGAGCTCTGGTACATGGAGTGCACCGCGGTGTGGGCCGAGGAGCAGGTCTACGACAGCATCGACGACTACACGCAGTACATTCCCTACTACTTCAACTCGACGTACCGTTCGCTCGACTGGGAGGACGGCACGGGGCTCCGGATCTACGGAACGTGTGTCTGGAACATCTTCCTCTCCGAGAACGTCGACCCCGGCGTCGTCAGCGACTACTGGAACGCGTGCGGCGGCAACAGCTCGGTCTACCAGTACCTCGACATGGTGCTCGCGAACTACGGCACCACGATCGAGGAGCAGTTCCACGAGTTCGCCATGTGGAACTGGTTCACCGGCTCGCGCTGCGACGGAGCGCACTACTCGGAGGGCGCCTCGTGGCCGCTCGTCTCGATCACCCGGACATTCGGCATGTTCCCGATCGTCGACGGCGAGCCGTACAGCACCTACCGACCTGATCACATGGGCATGAACTTCATCCGCTTCACGAACCCGGGAACCGGATGGACCGGTCTGCATCTGGCGTACGACGGTCCGGCGACGCTCTCGACCCCGAACGGCGCGTCCGTACTGCAGAAGACGTCAGGCGGGACGACCAGCGAATACGGTGACATCAGCCTGAACCCGTGGGGCAACGGCGACATCACCGTCGAGGGCTGGGACGGCCTGAGCGAGGTCGTGATGGTCGTCTCGAACCAGACGGACAATGCCAACGATATGACCTACACGTTCGACGCCGAACAGGTCGAGACGAGCGTCGAGGAGGGCGGCGAGTACGCATTCGCGCTCAGGCCCGCATCACCGAACCCGTTCGCTGCATCGACGTCGATCGCCTACACGGTGCCGACCGGCGGCGGGCGTGTCGAGGTGACGATCCACGACGTCTCGGGACGCGCGGTGCGCACCCTGGTCAACGGCCACCGTCCGGCCGGTCCCGGAGAGGTCAGGTGGGACGGTCTCGACAGCACGGGCCGGCCCGTCGCGACGGGCGTCTACTTCGCCCGTCTCAACATCGACGGAACGACGGCAAGCGGTAAGCTGATGGTCCTCAAGTAGCAGGGCCCGGCGGGCGACCGGGTTCTCCTGCGCATGTCGAACGAACATCACAGGCGGGGGCGGCCTTCGTGCCGTCCCCGCCTTTTCGTGCTATGATTCAGGACGGTCCGAGGTTCCGGATGGGCCCTGTGCGGAGGCAGAACGTGAGCACCAAGCTCGACAGCGAGGTCGCGTGGCTGAAGCGGGTCCGCTCCGGGTTCCGCTACATGGCGACCGTCCACAGCCAGGTGGGGACGCTCGTCTACCGGGCGCTCCGTATCCGGGATTCCTACTCCTCGAGGTCGCTGCGCCTCAGACACTGGGACACGACGGGCGGTCAGGTGACGCTGACCGACGACGAGCACCGTGCCATCATCCCAGTCTACGACTTCGGGTTCGTGCACAACCTCCATCACATGGCGTCCAGGGCCCCGAAGGTGGCGGTGACCGGTACCTGGTATCTGGTCACACACGAGTGGGGGCACTACTACCTGGCGAAAGCGGACCGCCGCAACCAGGAGCGGGACGCCGACGCCTTCGTTGTACGCGTCATGCAGCGCGTCGGCTTCAGCGAGGACGAGGCGGAGGCAAGCGAGGACGATTACTGGACGATCTTCAACGCCGACAAGAGGGTCGGGAGCGTCTCCCGCTGAGCGGGACGTGACCCCGACCGGGAGTTCCGGTCGCCCGATCGAGCGGACCGTTCTGCCGCCGCGGGAGAGGATCGTGGAGGACGATGCCGTGCCGATGTCGCACAAGGACCTCCGGGTCAAGATCAAGAAGGAGACCAAGGGCAGGACCCCCGATCAGGAGATCGCGATCCTGAGGGGCTATCTCGCCGACTGGCCGGAGTACAAGGGTCCATACCAGGAGCTGGGCAAGAAGCTGTCGAGACGCGTCCGTGAGCTCGAACGCGTCATCGCCGTCAGAGGATCCCGCGAAGTCCACGAGGACCCTTTCTCCGTGAGGAAGAGGGGACTGGCTCAGGTCGGTCTTGTCGGCCTTCCGAACGCCGGGAAGTCGACCGTCTTCTGCGCCCTCTCCGGCGCGCCGGCGGAGACGGCGACGTATCCGTACACGACACTCGTGCCGAACGTCGGGATGATGTCGGTGGGTGCTTACGAGTTCGAACTCGTCGACCTCCCGCCGCTCTCCGACGACCAACCCGTCTCAAGTCTCTCGTATGCGGCCGGGCTGAAGGAGGCCGTCTCGAACGCCGGTCTTCTCGCGGTCGTCGTCGACCTTCGAACCGACCTCGAACTCGTGCTCTGGGTGATCGGTGAGCGTCTCACGGAGCTCGACACGAGAGCGGTCTGGGATCCGGCAGGGGCGGCGGGCATCGGTTCCGGCGAGCACGCGCGCCCGGCCGTCCTGGTGGCGACGCGGGCCGACGAGGCGGACGCGGGCTCGCTCGATGAGCTCCGGACACGGGCGCGCGGGGCGCTCATCTTCGCGCATCCGTTCGGTGAAGGCGTCCGCTCGAGGATCGGCGAGGCGCTGTGCTCGTTCGTGGGACGCATCGTCATCAAGGCGAGAAACCCGGCTGAGCCGGACGATCCCGTAGACTATGCGGTACCTGACGGCGCGACGGTCCTCGATCTTGCAGAGACGATCCACAAGGACTTGGCCGCCTCCGCGGAGCGGGCGAGGATCTGGGGACCGTCCGCCCGACACGAAGGGCAGGAGGTAGGTCTCGACCACGTTCTCTCACCGGGGGACACCGTCGAGGTCATCGAGCGATGAACCCGCTGCGCGCTTCATACGGCCCGCGGAAACTCCTACCTGCTATCGCACGAAGGCGGCCGAGTCGATGACGTGGACGGCGCCGGCCCTCGGACCCTCGTCGAGCGAGGCCGCCTCGGGCGCACCGACGATGAGCTCGGACCCTCCGTCACCGTTCAGGTCTGCCGTCGCGAGCGCTCCACCGGCGCCACCGTCAGGAAGCTCCCCGAGGAACACCATTTCAGCGCGGTCGGCCGAACCCGCCTTGGCGGCGACGACGGACCGCAGGCTGCCGCGGTAGTAGAACACGCCCCCGCATCGCGTCTCCTCACCATCGCACGGGAGAAACGGTGCTCCCAGGACGAGGTCCCCGGTCCGGTCGCCATCCAGGTCCTCGGCAGCGACGGCGGCGCCGAGAAGCTGCCAGCGGTGAGAGTAGAACCGAGTCGGGTCGCTCTCCGCCAGCTTCGTCCGCACGGGCAGACCCTCCTCTGAGCCGAACAGAAGGTACGCCTGTCCCGACACGAGCCCGCCGTAGCGCTTGCTCCCGCCGGTCGGCGCTCCAATGATGAGCTCGTCGTTCCCGTCCCCGGTCAGGTCGGCCGCGGCGAGCGCGGCCCCCAGAAAGCCGCGCGCATCAGGTCCGTCTACGAGCGCTGCGCCCTCGCTGAGAAGGAGCGTGTCGCTCACGTCGGGCTCGAGCGTGAAGACGCCGACCCGACCGGCGTCCACGAAGTCGTAGTCGTCGCCGTCGGCGTGAGGGGCGCCGACGATCAGCTCGAGGAGGCCGTCTCCATCAAGATCGCCGGACGTCACGGCGGACAGCGCGTCTCCCCGGGCGTCCCCTCTGACGGTCGCGGCCGCGATGTCGGCGATTCCGACCGGCCCGGAGAGCGCGGCGAGCGTCCTGCCCGGGATGATGGAGACCGTTCCGAAACCGACTCTGTCCGGGGACCCCCCGCGGGGCGCCGCGACGATCAGGTCCGCGTGGGTGTCGTTCGTCACGTCGGCCACGAGGAGCGCGACGCCGAACCGGTCGCCCGGCAGCGCGCCCTCGACCGTGACGTCGGGGTCGCGCGGGGAGTCGACGGGCCCGAACCAGATGTTGACGGCGCCCGCCGCCGCGCGTCCACGCGGGGACGCCCCCGGAGCCGATACGATGAGGTCGTCGAGCCCGTCGCCCGTCAGGTCGTCGACGATGACCGCGGCCCCGAACTGGTCCCGCTCGGAGCCCGACCGGACGAACGGAGCGTCCGGGACGGCCGGAAACGGTCGAGAGAGAACATAGACGGCGCCCGCGAGGGGCGCCCCGCCGACAGAGGAGAGACCGGGAGCGCCGACGACCAGCTCGATTCGGCCGTCGCCGTCCAGGTCGCCTGCCGCGAGCGACGAGCCGAACCTGCTCTCCTCGACCGTCGCGCGGACGGTCGCGACGAGCGTGTCCGACGGGGTGATGGTCCGGGCTCCCGCAGCCGCCGCCATGAGCATGACGACGAACAGAGCCGTTCCTGTGCGGACTGTGATCATGGTGCCCTCTCCCTCTCAGTCTCGGACGTGAGACCCGAACCAGTATCGCCGTGGGCGCGGTGCGGGTCAAGCGCGTCGACGGTGGAGCTCGTCGGGTCTGACCGCTCGACTCGGGTCCGACTGCCTCCGTTCGCGCGTCTTGACAGCGCGCGCGGCCCGGCCTAGAGTCCGAGCGACCAGGAGGGAGGCACGGTGCGGACTCTGATGATCGGCGTGTTTCTCTGTCTCGCGGCGGCCGCCGGCGCGACCGACGGCAGCGAACTGCCGGCCGTCGCGGACGTGCTCGCCGCCTACAATGCTGGGATCGACCTGACCGCATCTGAGGTCGAGAGCCTGACGGTGCGCCAGGTGGTCATCGAGCCGTGCGACGACGGCGAGGACCGCACCGCGACCGCCGTCCTCTCGTACGTCCGGGGGAGTGAGCTCGAGAGGACGGTTCTCGCGTCGGACCTTCGCTACCCGGCGGGGGAGTACCGGTTGAAGAGCCTCGTCGGCCCGTTCATCAGCGAGGATGACTACCGGGTGACCGTCGCAGGGCGGGAGAGGATGGAGGGCGAGGAGTGCATACGTCTCGACGTCGAGGCGCTCGAACGCGACGTCGACCACTTCGACGGCACGGTGTGGGTCTCGGCCATCGACGGCGGGCCCGTCCGCATCCAGGGGGGGGTCGCCGATCCGCCCTTCCCGGCACGCGAGATCCTGCTGGACAAGACGTTCGCGCTTGTGAACGGACGGTATCGCCTCGTTCGGAGACACACGGGGGAGGTCGAGGTCGGCCTTCTCCTGGGAAGCCGGCGGGGTGTCCGCCACATCTTCTACGAGGAGTATGCGGTCAGCGCCGTGAAGCGGGACTGAACGCGCTTCGAATATGCCATTGACATCGGAGTGAGCGTTGGTGTATTGCTCTGCCGAGCGCCGGCGTCCGGACGATGGAGGTGTCGGCGTTCGCGGCTGACGCACATCGTCTGCGAGGGTCGTGTGCCAGGCGGCCCGCCGGCGAACGAAGGGGAGACCTCACGGTCTCCCCTTCGCTTTGCCTGTGACAGTCTTCTGGCGCTGCGCCGCGGCGGGTCCGTTTTCGTCTACCGGTAGAGGGCCTTGACGGCACCCCAGGACATCTCCGCGACGGGCGACTCGTAGCAGCCGCCGGGGGGTTCCATCCCGACCCCGCCGACGTTCCGTTCAGAGTCGTTGTACCAGGTGTGGTAGTTCTGGTCGCAGTCCACGAAGGTCGCTCCCTCGTCGACGTGCCAGAGCACCGACAGGAGTCCCGGCATCCCGTCGTAGAAGTAGTCGATCTCCACGATCGGGATTCGTCCCTGTCCGTCCGGAGTCACGCAGGTTGCGGCGCCGACGGACACGCCCTCACTCTCGAGCGAGCCGATCATCAAGCCGCCCAGCAGGTTCCTCGTCTCCACGACGAAGCCGCCGAACGTGCGGTCGATCCGGAACGCGAAGGCCGTGATGCCGTCCTGTGCGTATCCCGGCTCCGTGAGGACCACTCTCGCCGTGATGACCTGACCCGGGTGGGGCCAA
This sequence comes from Candidatus Effluviviaceae Genus V sp., assembly GCA_014728125.1. Lineage (NCBI taxonomy): Bacteria > Candidatus Effluviviacota > Candidatus Effluviviaceae > Candidatus Effluviviaceae Genus V sp. The sequence goes on along the minus strand of WJMD01000004.1, from coordinate 38,713 downwards.
ACGCAGTTCTGGCCGTCGGAGAACTCCACGACCACCTCGTCGTTCCAGACGGGATTGGCGAAGGCGGAGGACACGGTCACGGCGAACACGATAAGACACGCGAATGTACGTATCGTCCGGCTCCCTCCTTAGTCGAGCGAGCCTGATCGGACCGCCGCCCCGACGGGTGATTCCCCGCCGTCAGCGGATCCGACCTTCTGTACTTCGATCCTGCCCCGACGGTCAGCGGTACATCGTCTTGATCGTGCCCCAGGAGCTACGCTCGACCGGGTTGCCTGCGCAGTCACCCCCGATGTAGTCCGGCTTGCCGACCGCGCCGTTGGCGTACACGCAGTACATCCTCAACTCGGGAGGGTCGGAGCAGTCGAGGAGCCACCGCGGATAGTCCGGGTGGTCGAGAATGAACACGTCGTGTGCTCCGCCCGCATACATGAAGGAGAATCTGGCGACCGGCGTGGGCTGGCTCAGATCGAGGCACTCACCCAGACTGAGTGTCACGCCCTCTCTCCAGGTGCCCTCCGTGATGGAGAACGGCTGGAGGGCCTCGAACGCAGGCTCAGCATCGGGCCAGGGCACGATGTCGACGCGGAACGACACGGCCGTCGCGTCCTGCGGCCAGGCATACTCGAGGTTGAGCACCAGGTAGCCCTCCGCCGGTGTGTACGGTGCGGGCTCGATCGTGTGCTGGTAGTTGGGCGGGTCGAAGTCGACGTAGAACCACTCGCCGAGGATGGGGTTCGCGAGAGCGGTCGAGACGAGACCGACCGTCAGAAGAACAGCGATAGCAGTACGCGCCATGTCACAGCCCCCTTTCCGTGCGGGCCCCGGCGCGTTCCGGCGGCCCATCCGTCGCGCGCGCCGATGCTCCATTAACCATTCTACTCCTTTGAGGGGTGGCGGCGCAATCGGTGAATGCGGCGCTACGCAGCGCGTTGACAGGGTCCGTCCGTATGGCATAGACTGGCGAGGTCTCACCTGAGACGCGACCGGCGGTCGCGACGCCTCACGAGCTCCGCACCCCGTGCGGGGCCTCTTTTTGGGGATGACCAGCGTGGCCAGTACGAATGACGACGGACTCAGGAACTCCTCAGGCGGGAGTCTGCGGAGCATCTTCGCCCGGTTCTCCCGGTACCGGCGGGCCGTCGTGTGGGGCGTGCTCGCCCTGCTCCTCGTCGACGCCATGCAGCTCGTCATCCCGCGGATCATCAAGCTTGCCGTCGACGATCTCACGGCGGGCACGGGTGACCAGCAGCGTCTCTTCCACTACGCGTTGCTGGTCGCGGGGCTGGCGGCCGGCATCGCCGTCTTCCGCTTCGCGTGGCGCTATCTGATCATCGGGACCTCCCGCCACATCGAGGAGGACCTGAGGAACGAGATCTACTCACATCTCCAGAGCCTCTCCGCACGATACTACTCGGAGCACAAGACGGGCGACCTCATGGCCCATGCCACGAACGACCTGAACGCGGTGCGAATGGCGTGCGGCTTCGGCGTCGTCGCCCTCGTGGACGCCATGATCCTCGGCGTCGCCGCCATCGGCTTCATGCTGGCGCTGAACGTCCGGCTGACCGGGCTCGCGCTCATCCCGATGCCACTCATCGCGCTCTTCACGCTCCGGGCGGGCAAGATGCTCCACAGACGTTTCGAGCGGGTGCAGGAGACCTTCTCGGAGCTGACCGAGCGTGTCCGCGAGAGCATCTCCGGCGTCCGGGTCGTCAAGGCCTACGTCCGGGAGGATTACGAACTCGGCCGGCTGGCCGAGGCGGGCCGGGAGGTCATCAGAAAGAATATCCGCCTGGTCCGCGTCTGGGGCGCCTTCTTCCCGTTCATCATGACCCTCTCCTCGATGAGCGTCGTCATCATCATCTACTTCGGCGGCCGCCAGGTGATGATGGGAACGATCTCGGCGGGCGACCTCGTCGCCTTCACGAGCTACCTCGCGATCCTCACGTGGCCGATGATGGCGATGGGATGGGTCGTCAACATCATGCAGCGCGGCGCGGCCTCGATGGGGAGGATCAACCGGATCCTCAAGAGCGATCCGGAGATCGAGGACGCACCGGACGCGTACGACCCCGGCGAGATCCGCGGCGACGTCGAGTTCCGCGAGGTCACATTCCGCTACGAGGAGGAGCTCGAGCCGGCGCTCGCCGATGTATCCTTCAGGGTGCAGGCGGGGGAGACCCTCGGCATCCTCGGACGCACCGGTTCAGGAAAGAGTACCATCATGAACCTGCTGCTTCGTATCTACGAGGCGCAGGAGGGTGTCGTACTCGTCGACGGGCACGACGTCAGGAAGCTCAGACTCTCCTCACTCCGCGGCGCGGTCGGCTACGTCCCGCAGGACACGTTCCTCTTCTCGGACACGATCCGCGAGAACATCCGGTTCGGGAGACCCTCGGCGAGCGAGGAGGAGGTGCGTGAGGCCGCCCGGATCGCCGGGGTCCTCGACGAGATCGAGGAGTTCCCGGAGGGGTTCGAGACGAAGCTCGGCGAGCGCGGCGTGACACTCTCCGGCGGACAGAAGCAGCGGGTGGCGATCGCCCGGGCGCTCATCGTGGACCCGGCGATCGTCGCTCTCGACGACGCGCTCTCGTCGGTCGACACGGCGACGGAGGAGAGGATCCAGCAGGCTCTCACCTCCGCGCTCCGCACCCGGACGAGCATCATCGTCTCGCACCGCATCTCGTCCATCAAGCACGCCGGCGAGATCATCGTCCTTGATGACGGGCGCATCGTGGAGCGCGGGACACACGAGGAGCTTACGGAGATGGGCGGTCTCTACGCGGACATCTACGAACGGCAGCTGCTCGAGGCGGAGATGGACCGAGAGGATCCAGGGGTCTAGGCATGGCGTACGACTACCACGACGAGGAGATCCTCGGCAAGGCGTACGACCAGAGGCTGGTCCGGCGGCTCGTGACGTACGCAAGGCCGTACCTTCGGCTGATCGTCGTATCGGTCGTCATCCTGGTCGTCGTCGCTGGAGCCGAGCTCGCTCTGCCGTATCTCACCCGCCTCGCGATCGATGACTACATCGTCGCTACGTCCCGCCTCCTCACGCCGGCGGACGCTCCCCCGGACGTCGCGAGTCCCTTCATCGAGAAGCACCGGAGCGATCTCGTTCCGGTCGATGCGGACGCGGGCGTCGGTGAGGCCTGGTTCGTCCGCTCGAAGACGCTCTCCGGCTACGATCCGAGAGAGGTCGCGCGCGTCCGCGAGGCCGGACTCATCGGCGAGCGCGACTACTACCTCGCTGAACGCGATGTCATCGAGCGTCGCGAGCTCATGCGGGAGGGATACGTGCCGGGCGAGGGGGTCGTCGGGATCCCGACCGACATGCTCTCGCAGCTTTCGGAGGAGGACCTGCGGGCCGTCCGAGCCGAGGACTTCGACGGCGTCGGGCGCATCGCCCTCATCATCATCGGGATCCTCCTGGGCTCGTTCGTCGTGCGGCTCTTCCAGATCAACATGATGGAACTCACGTCGCAGCGGGTGATGTACGACATCCGCATGCAGATCCTGTCCCACCTGCAGCGCCTCTCGCTCTCTTTCTTCGACAAGAACCCGGTCGGTCGACTCGTGACGCGCGCAACGAACGACATCGAGGTGCTGCACGAGATGTTCACCTCGATCGTCATCATGCTGTTGCGAGACGTCTTCATCCTGATCGGCGTGATCGTCCTCATGCTCAGACTGAACTGGAGGCTGGCGCTCGTCAGCTTCGCCGTCCTGCCGTTCATGGCGTGGGCGACGGTCGTCTTCAGCGTGAAGATCAGGGACGCGTTCAGGGAGGTCAGGATGCGCGTCGCGATCATCAACGCGACGCTGCAGGAGAGCATCAGCGGGATGCGGATCACCCAGATATTCCGCCGCGAGGACGAGAGCATGCGGCGTTTCCGGAAGATCAACCACGACAACTTCCTCGCCGCGATGCGGCAGATCCGCGTCTTCGCGATGTTCATGCCCCTGATGGAGCTCGCGAGCGCGATCGCCATCGGTCTCGTCATCTGGTACGGCGGCGGGCAGGTGCTCCGCACGACGCTCTCGTTGGGTACGCTCGTGGCGTTCCTGTCGTACGTTCAGATGTTCTTCAGGCCCATCAGGAACCTGACCGAGCGGTACAGCACGATGCAGCAGGCGATGGCCTCCTCGGAGCGCATCTTCATGCTGCTCGACAACGACGACATGATCCCCGAGCCGGAGGACCCGGTCATTCCCGAGCACGCGGAGGGACGGATCGAGTTCGACGACGTCTGCTTCGCGTACGTCGACGACGAGTACGTCCTGAAGCACGTCTCGTTCAAGGTCGAGCCCGGCGAGACCGTGGCGATCGTAGGAGCGACCGGGGCCGGGAAGACCTCGATCATCAGCCTGCTCGAACGGTTCTACGATGTGAGGTCGGGCAGGATCCTCGTCGACGGGGTCGACATCCGCGACATGCCGAAGGACCTTCTGAGGTCTAGACTCGGTCTCGTCATGCAGGACGTCTTCATTTTCGCGGGCGACATCAAGGGGAACATCCGTCTGGGGAACGACGACGTCGGCGACGATGACCTCGAGAGGATCGCCTGTCACGTCCACGCCGACCATTTCATCGAGCGACTGCCCGGCGGGTACGATGAGGAGGTCAGAGAGAGAGGGTCGACGCTCTCGACGGGACAGCGACAGCTTCTGGCGTTCGCCCGCGCCCTGGCATTCGACCCGCTCGTGCTCATCCTCGACGAGGCGACGTCGAACATCGACACCGAGACGGAGCGTCTGATCCAGGACGCGCTGGTCCGTCTCCTCGAGGACCGGACGTCGATCGTCATCGCACACCGGCTGTCGACCATCCAGCACGCCGACCGGATTCTCGTGATGCACAACGGGAGGATCTGCGAGGAGGGGACCCACCAGGAGCTGCTGGCCGAGCGCGGTTACTACTACAGGCTCTACGAGCTTCAGTACAAGGGGTAGGAGCAGCCGGGAGAAGCGCCCCGGGAGGCGTGCCTTCAGTCATTCCGTTCGTGCCGCGCGCCCGGAGGAGCGGCCGCCGGACCGCCGGAGATCCCGATGTCGGAGCGCGTGCCGTCGGGGTCCGTGAAGATGGGGTTTCCCGCGTCGACGAGCGGCGACACCGCACGCGGGCGGAAGTCGAGCGACCCGACGAACGCCGGCTCGACGGAGATGTTCCCCAGGGTACCGGTCAGGTCGTCCATGTCCCGGTAGTCGCCCTCGACGTTGGCCCAGACGTCGTTGTACTCGAGCGGCATGTGGGCGGGGTCGCCGTTCATCCAGATCCCGACCCTCGGACAGACCCACTCGTCCCTCCATCCGTTCCACGCGACAACGTTGTTCGTGAAGAGACCGGACGCGGCATCGCTCCAGAGTGCGAATCCGCAGTTCCCGTTTCTCACGATGACATTGTTGGCCGCCTCCATCGTGGACGTGCCCGTGGCGACGACGCCCCAGCCGAGGTTGTCGCGCACGATGTTGTTCCGTATCACAGCGCGGGAGCTTCCGAACGTGCCGATGCCCTTCCAGTATCGGGAGATCTCGTTGCGGCAGACGATGGCGGCGGCGTCCCACGTGACGCCCACGCCCGCGCCGCGGCCGTCCGAGATTCTGGTGTCCATGACAAGGGCGGTCGCTCCCCGGTAGAGGGCGACGCCGTCCCAGCCGTTGTTTCTGATGACGCAGTCGTGGACGGCGAGCACGGAGCCCTCTCTTCCGATGACGCCGCCGATGCCGACGACCACCTCGTCCGCTCGGTCGGTGTTATCGGCGATCTCGACGCCGGTGATGGTCACCCGGCTCCTTCTCGCGACGACCCCGCCGTCCGTGGCCGCTCCGTCGCTGTCGCGCACGCCGCCCGTGATCGTGAGCGCGGAGACCGACGAGCCGTCGCTGTCCTCGAAGTAGAGACCGTAGCCCGCGTTCGTCCTGAGCACTGTCCTCCCGGTTCCAGAACCGACCAGGTGGACGGCCTTCCCCCGCACGACGAAGCCCGCCGACGCCTCGACGCGGGTCGCGTGCTCCTCGCAGTTGCCGCAGAGTTCCTCCACGAGCTCGTCCGGCGACGCCTCCCAGGTGCCCTCGCCGATGATGATCGTGTCACCGTCGTTCGCGATGGCGATCGCGGTTCCCAGGTCGTGAAGCGCTGTTCCGTTCAGGCTGTTGTTCTTTCGGACGAGGATGGTGCGGCACGAGGCGACAGAGACGGCCGCCAGGAGAAGTGCGAGTGCCGCGCATGCCGTGCCGTGACGGCTCATCGTGCACCTCCAGGGAGCATCTTCGTGAGGGCGCGGTTCAGGTACTCCGCGTGGCCGATCCATGAGTCGAGCCGCTCGGGTGTGGTCGGGTAGTCGCGATGGAGGCGGCTCACTCGGTCGACCAAGCGTCCCGCTCTGATGAGCGACGCCGTCAGACCGGGTCGTCTGAGGGCACGACCGGCCACGCCGAGCGCCTCCCGGATCGGGGGTCTCAGGCCCCCGTGCCGGACCGCTCCCATCATGAGGCCGGCCCGTGCGAACGCGACGGTGAGATACGCGAGATCGTCGTCGGAGAGGGAGTAGAGGATGCGCCGAAGCATGTCGTGAGCCGCGTGCCGGGCTCCGGCGTCGCGCATGTACCAGACGTTGTAGTCCCACAGTGAGGCGGCCGATGTGTCTCCCGACCTGAGGGCGCGGACGGCCGTCTCCGCCGCGGCCGCGCCTGCCAGGATCGACGGCGCGATGCCGCCCCCGTGGAGCGGACTCGTCTGTCCCGCGGCGTCCCCCACCGACAGGAAGCCGTCCCCGACGAGGCTCGGTATGGGCCGGCGGAGCGGCAGCATGCCGGCGCCTTGGTCGATCGCACCGCCCGGCACCAGATCACGCTCCGATGCCACGAACCGGTCGAAGGCCCGTCTGATGCCGCTCCCCACCGAGGCGAGAGGACCGCCGAGACCGACGTTCGCCAGACGGTCGCTCACCGGGAAGACCCAGCCGTATCCCTCGCCCGCTCCCTCCGGTCCCAGGACGACCCGCCCCTCGGTCGGTTCCTCCAGCGGCTCGAGAAGAGGAACGACCCGGCGGTATCCGATACCGACGTCGGCCCGGGACACGGCGTACGGGTGGGTCGGTCCGCCGCCTCGGGTCAGGACGGAGGCATAGCCCGAGGCGTCGACGACGATGCGCGGCTTAAGCTCGGTCAGCTGCCCGTCGTGCGACCGGACCGCGATCGATCCCCGGGTCCGGTCGGCCCACCCGGCGCACGTGCAGCGGGTGACGATGACCGCCCCCGCCCGAGCCGCATCGTGCAGAAGACGCTGTCCGAAGACGACCCGGTTGAGGACGATGCCGCCGACCGGGATACGCACGTGTTCGCGGCGTCCCGGGAGCCACAGCGTCCCGCCGTCGAGGATCCCCGCGATCTCCGGACCGCGCGGGCGTTCCGGGAGCTCGTCGAGCGCGGCCAGACCGTCGTCCGAGAGGGCGTTGCCGCAGACCTTTCGTCCGACGTCTCTCTCGGCCGCACGCTCGCAGAGTACGACCTCAAGTCCGGCCTGCGCAATGCGCCGTGCGACGGTCGTTCCCGCTGTGCCGGCGCCGACGACAAGGGCATCCGGGTTTTCTGGGAGTCTGCTTGTTGGCATAGAGCGACGAGCGTACCAGCAGCGACCGCACCCGTCAAAGCTCGAGAGGGTAGGAGGCCGCGCGACCCCCCGAACACAACCGGGAACGGAGTATGCTACTCATTACATTTGTCAAGGAAAGGGGCCCCGGGAGGGAGTTCGGGAGACCGAGCTTTCTTGAATCCGGACCGTTTTCATGCTAAAATGCATAATGCAAGTATGCGCGGACCGGTCGCGACCCTCGCGAGCGGAGGAGGGTCGGCGTATGCCGCTTCCGCAGTTCGTTGTCCACCGCCCGCTCGAGGGAGACCCGTCATGTTGAGACACCCGTTTGCCCGTACAGTGCTCACCGGCGTTCTTCTGGTGACCGCCGTGCTCGCGCTCGGCGTCTCGGTCGCGCCGGCCGAGGAGCGCGAGATGACGCCCGAGGAGGCCGAGTACATAGCAGCGATACGCCAGCGGATAGAGGAGAGGGGGCTCGACTGGGAGGCGGGGCCGACCTCGATCTCGCAGCTCTCACCCGAGAGGCGTCGCGCGCTTCTTGGAAACGAAACGCCGCCTCACATCCAGGCGATCTTCGACACGCTCCGTCCCGCTCCCGGCGTGGAAGAGCGCACCTACCGGAGCTCCTTCGACTGGCGCGACTACGACGGTGTCACGCCCGCGGACGACCAGCTCGACTGCGGCTCGTGCTGGGCTTTCGCGGCCTGCGGGGCCACCGAGGCGCACATCCGCATCAACGAGGGTGTCGTGCTCGACCTCTCCGAGCAGCAGTCGATCGACTGCAACTTCGCAGGCTCCGATTGCGACGGAGGCTGGTCGGGTGAGGCCTACAAGCTCCACGTCGACCCCGGCGGCGTCACGGAGGAATGCTACCCCTATCGTGCTGAGAACGGCACGAGCTGCCGGCAGAACCAGTGCGACAAGGTAGCCATCATCGACGACTACTCGTTCGTCTCCAGTTCGACCGCCGCCATCAAGTACGCAGTCGAGACCTACGGACCCGTCTCGACCGGCATGACGGTCTACGACGATCTCTACGGCTACACGAGCGGCTGTTACGAGCCGACAGGTTCGCCCGAGGGCGGACATGCAGTCCTCATCGTCGGCTGGGACGACTCGATGTGCGGAGGCGCCGGCGCCTGGATCGTCAAGAACAGCTGGGGCAAGGATTGGGGTCAGAACGGCTTCTTCTACATCAAGTACGGCGTCTCGGGCATCGGCGGCGGCAACTACCGCCCCGTCAACGCTCACATTCCGAAGGAGCGCCTGGTCCCGGACGAGTACGGGACGATCGGTGCGGCCCTGACCGCGGCTCAGCGCGGCGACATCATCCGGATCGCGGGCGGAACGTACTACGAGACGCTCAACGTCCCCGACTATGTCTCGATCTACGGCGGCTACAGCGCCGATTTCTCGGAGCGCGATCCCGACGCCTATCCGACGATCATCGACGGCGGCGGCTCCGGTCACGTCGTCGACTGCTCCGGACTCGACCACATCGTAATCGACGGGTTCACTGTTCGTAATTCGGGCGGCATGTCGTACGGGCTCTACCTCAGGAACAGCGGCGTGACCGTCCGGAACTGCGAAGTGGAGAGCTGCTGGAGAGGTATCGGTGTCGTCTCCGGCACGGGTTCCGTGACCGAGGAGAGCGCCGTCATCGAATACTGCCGCGTACACGACAACACGGGCCACGGTATCTACATCAGTGACCCCGACAACCCCGAGTGCTTCATTCGCTACGTGGCCGCGTACGACAACGGGGGTTCCGGCATCAGTCTCGCCTCTTCGGACACCGACGTCACGAACTGCACGATCGCCGGGAACACCTCGGACGGTCTCTCGATGGCGAACGAGTCCGGGAACGTCGTGCGCGACAACATAGTCGCCTCGAACGGCGGCTACGGCATCACCTGTTCGAGCTCGACTCCCGACAACAGCTACAACGACGTGTGGGGCAACAGCTCCGGGAACTACGACGGGTGCTCCGCAGGAACAGGGTCGATATCGGATGATCCCGACTTCTGTGACGCCGCGTCGGGCGACTACTCGGTCCACGCCTCGTCGCCCACGCTCGGGACGGGCTTCGGCGGACTCGATATGGGCGCTCTCGGGATCGGATGCCCGGTCGGACCGCAGAACCTGGAGCTGGCGGAGATCGGCGCTTCGATCGAGCTGGAGTGGAGCCCGCCTCCGACCAGGGCCGACGTCGACTACTACGTGGTCTACCGCGACACCACACAGGTCCCGACGACCCTCCTCACGACCGTCGACGCGCCCGGGACGACCTTCGTCGACATCACCGTTCCCGCGTGCTCGCCGCACAACTACTGGGTCTCCGCCGTCGATCTCGGCGGGCTCGAGGGCGCGCCTTCGAACAAGGCGACCGGAGAGGTCTGCTACGATGGGCCCGACGGCCTCCAGATCGGCTTCAGCGAGGGAGCGAACGAACTCGCCTGGAGTCCTGCGGCGGGCCCGGTCGACTACTACGTCATCGAGCGTTCGACCGTCGTCGACCCGCCCGACTCGGTCGGCTGGGCGGCCGCATCGGAGACGACGTTCGTTGATCTCCAGACGACCGACTGCCCGAGAGACAACTACTTCTACTCGATCCTGCCGGTCTACGACACCGGATGGCGGGGTCTCGTATCGGAGAGCGTCGGCATCGACCCGTCGCCCTCGCCGCCCCAGGGCATCACCGCCGAGTGGGTCGGTCCCGACATCGTGCTGAACTGGCAGGAGAACTGCGAGAGCGACTTCAGACGCTACTGGATCTACCGCGATACCGTACCGATCTCGCCGCCGCTCGACTCGAACCTCCTGGTCGGGTTCACGCCCGACACGACGTTCACGGACGAGTCACCTGACCCCGGTACGACGTACTTCTACAGACTGGCGGCCTCCGACGCGGCCTCTCAGAAGAGCCAGTACTCCGAGACGGTCGTCATGGGCAGCGGCCAGGTCCTGGACGTCCCAACGACCTACGCTACGATCCAGGCGGCGATCGACGCGGCCAGCGCCATCGACACGGTCCTCGTCTCGGCCGGGACGTACTCCGAGAACATCACGCTGAAGGACGGTGTCGTCGTGGCGAGCTCAAGTGGTCCTGGTGCGACGACGATCCAGAGCGGGTCCGGCAATATCGTGGCCGCGACCGGCCAGAGCGATCTCACTCGTCTGTCCGGATTCACGATCGACGGACTGGGCACGGCGACGGCCGGACTCGAGTGCTGGGGATCGTATCTCCTCATCGAGGACTGCGTGTTCCAGAACGCGGGGACCGGAGCGAGCTTCAAGTACGGCGGAACGCCAACGCTCTCGGAGTGCACGGTCACCGGCAACTCGAACGGTGTGGCGGTCGCAGACTCGTCGACTCCGTTCCTCGAGAGCAACCAGATCGTCTCGAACGGCTTCTCGGGCGTCAACGTCTCGGGTGATCCGGGTCCTGAGATCGGACGGACGCTGGCCGACGCGAACGATATCTACGACAACTCCGTTTTCCAGGTCTTCAACACGGGACCGGTGCCGGTCGACGCCGACTACAACTACTGGGGCGATGTCTGCGTGGGCGACAGTCTGTTCTACGGACTCGTGGACTACGTGCCGTGGACCGATGAAGCGCACACGGAGACGTACACGGAGTGTCCGACGGGGATCGACGGAGAGACGGGGAAGCCGTTCGCGAGCTACAACTACCCGAACCCCTTCAACCCGACGACGCGGATCCGGTACCAGGTACCCGCGCCCGGAGAGCCCGTACGGATCACGGTCTACGACCTGTCCGGTCGACTCGTGAGGACCCTGGTCGATGACGCGATGCCTGCCGGCACGCACATGGCGGTGTGGCACGGGCGCGACGATCGCGGGAAGCGCATGAGCTCGGGTGTCTACTTCTACCGCATCGAGATCGGCGACTACAGCGTGGAGCGCAAGATGGTCATGTTGAAGTAGTCTATGTGACGGACCCCGCGTCGCGGACCGTCAGATGGACAGAAGGACGACCCCGAGGGTCATGAGAGCGGCGCCTGCGAACCTGTTTCGCAGGTGCCGTTCTTTGAAGAAGAAGTAGCCGAGGAAGACGCTCAGGACCATCCCCGAGCGCTTGATGGCGATGACGTAGCTGGCGATCGTCATCTCGATGGCCGTCATCTGCGCGAGGATCATCCCGGCCGAGAGAGCTCCCAGGAGGAAGAGTCCGGGGACAGCGCGCTTCGGCGACTCGGACCGTCTGAGTCCGATGAGGAAGAGCGGCAGATAGATGACGCCGTAGACGACTCCGAAGAAGGTCGTGTAGAACGCCGGCGAGCTGGCGACGGTCGCGACCTTGTCGTAGGCGGCGGCGACGCTCCAGATGGCGGCCACCGCCAGCATCAGCCGACTGCCCGGCTCGGAGCCGATGGCTCGGATCGGCGCCGTGATGCCGCCGTCCTTCAGGCGGTCGAGGTTGATCGAGTAGGCGCCGGCCACGATCAGGAGGATCCCTGCGAACCCCTTCGCCGTGGGAAACTCCCCGAGGATGAACGAGCTCGTCACGAGCATGAAGAGCGGCGTGAACGCCAGGAACGGCATCGTCAGAGAAAGGGGCGAGAGCCTGAGCGCCTTCACCTGCAGGGTCACGGCCACCGTGTTCAGCAGAACACTGACCATCGCCGCGAGATAGAAGCCGTCCTCGATCTCGGGCATGCCCTGGACGGCCAGCACGAGCCCAGTCAGCGGCACGCCGAGCACCATCATCGCCCACGTCACGACGTAGTCGTGCGATCTCCGCGAGAGAGCCTTGGCCTGGCCCGACGAGAGGGCGAAGAACACGGCCGTGACGATAGAGAGCAGGACCCACATCGGATGCTCCAGGTGTAGCGGAAGCGGGTGAGCGAACATCGTACCCTCGGGCGGTGCCCGAGTCAAAGCCGCTCACCGGCTCCGCGCGGCGCTGTTGCCCGTCCCGGGCCCTCGTGGTACGCTCCCCGGACGTGAACGGCGGGGGTGACATGAGCGGAACATCCCGAGAGCGAAGACGACTGACGGTCCTCGCCCTCTATGCGTGGCCGGAGTTCTGGTCCATGGGGGAGGGTCGGGGCGCGCCGTCGTTCTTCCTCTCGATCACGAGCTTCCCAAGAGCAGGGCACGACCTCCACGTCGTCATGCCGGGGCCACCGGAAGGCCCGCGGCACGAGCTCTATCACGGCGTCCACCTCCACCGGTTCCCGACCCGGGTCGACTTCATGCCGGACGTGTCGCGAAGCAAACTCGCGCAGCACGCACGGATCTTCTTCTCCTACATCTACTGGTTCATGAGGGCGGTGCCGGCGGCGCTCGACGTCGCCCGGCGCGTCGAGCCGGACGTCGTCTTCGGTATGGGGGCCCTCGGCGCCACGGCGGCCCGGTCGGTCGCCGTGAAGCTGGACGTTCCCAACGTCACCCGGCTCTTCGGGACATCGCTCGGCCAGTTCTTCGACTCGCCGTTCCGCATGGCGCTTCGCTACCGTGAACGCCGGGCGTTCCGCACGCCGGCCAGCTACGTCGTGCTCCACGACGACGGAGCCGGCGGCGACGAGGTCGCGCGCCGGATGGGTGTCGATATGAAGCGGTTCCTCTTCTGGCCGAACGGGATTCGGAAGGGGGCTTTCCTCGAGCCGGTCGACCGCGCGGCCGTCAGAAGGCGGCTCGGCGTTCCGACCGACGGGCCGGTGGTGCTCGCTGTGGCGCGACTTCACCCGGAGAAACACGTTGAGCGCATGCTGCGGGCGGCTCCGCGTGTCCTGTGCGGGTTTCCCGAGACCACGTTCGTCGTCGTGGGGCGCGGCCCGGAGCGGGGTCGCCTCGAGGACCTGGCGCGGTCGCTCGGCATCGAGGACCACGTCGTCTTCGCCGGGACTGTCGGACAGGAGGAGCTGCCGGAGGTCTATCGCTCCGCGGACGTCTTCGTCACGATGTCGGACAGGACGAACGCGGGGAACCCGCTGTACGAGGCGATGATGGCGGGCCTCCCGGTCGTCGCCCTGAACACGGGTCGCACGGCCGAGGTCGTATCCGGTGGGGACAACGGTCTTCTCATCGAACCCGACGAACTCGCGTCGCTCGGGGACGTCGTCGCCGGGCTTCTCGGAGACGAGGTGCTTCGGGGCCGTCTCGGGCGACGCGCCAGGGAGACGGCCGACGCGGCGCTGCCGTCCGTCGAGGAGCGCCAGGCGATGGAGGCGGCCGTCGTCGAGGCCGCCGCGGCCGAGGCGCGCGGCGAAACGCCCGAGGTTCCCGAGTGGCCCCGTCCGGCCGCGGCGCGAACGGAGGCGACGTGAACGAGGATCTGAACGTCGGGGCGGCCGAGACGCCCGCGAGGACCGTCCTCCGCCACAGTCTGATGACCTTCGGCACCCGCGTCGGGACCGTCCTCGTCAACATTCCGACATCGATCCTCGTGGCCCGCCTGCTCGGCACGGAGGGTCAGGGATCGTACGCGTCGGCCGTCATCTTCCCGACGACCTTCGCCTTCATCGGCCTCCTCGGCGTCGACGCGGCGCACACGTACTTCCTCTCGCGGAAGCGCTACAGCCTGGGTCAGATCAACAGTCAGAGCGCCGTCCTGACGCTCGTTCTCTCCGCGATCCTCGTCCCGGCCTATCTCGTCTTCGTCCGGCTCTACGACGGCGTCGGAACGGAGGCCTTCCGGACGATCCTCGTGTCGGCCGCGGCGCTCGTGCCGATCCTCATCGCGAAGTACCTCTCGATCGCCCTTCTCCTGGGCCTCCAGCGCATCCGGTGGTTCAACGCGGCCAATCTCCTGCAGGCGGCCGCGCTCCTCGTGTTCATGCTGGTCAACCTGCTGGTGCTCAAGGGCGGCGTACAGGGGGCGATCTTCGCCTACATGGCGAGCGAGGCGACCGTGACGCTGCTCGCCTTCCGCGTGGCGCGCCGCGAGGCCGGAGGGAGGCCGCTCTTCGAGCGTCCGACGAAGGAGCTCCTCAAGCGCTCCTTCGTGTACGGCCTCCAGGGACACATCGGGAACGTCCTCATCCAGTTCACCTACCGCTTCGACATGTTCCTCGTGCTCTCGTTCGCCGGGCTCCCGGCACAGGGGCTCTACTCGATCGCCGTCATCCTGGCGGAGAAGCTCTCCCATATTCCGCAGTCGGTCCAGGTCGTGCTCTTCCCGAAACTCTCATCGCTGGAGGTCGACGACGCAAACCGTCTGACGCCGCGCGTGCTCAGGTCCTCGCTGGCCCTGACCGCGCTCGCGGCCATCGTGCTCTACCTGCTCAGCCGCCCCCTGCTCACGCTCTTCTACGGCGCCGAGTACGCGGGCTCGCTGGCGCCGTTTCGCGTGCTCGTTCCCGGCATCGTCGCCCTGACGGCCGCACGGATCCTCTCGAGCGACCTGTCGGGACGCGACAGGCGCATCTACCACACGATCGCGACGGCCGCCGCGTTCGGCCTGAACGTCGTCCTCTGTCTCGTCTGGATCCCGCGGCACGGTATCGTCGGCGCCGCCTGGGCCTCGACCGTCTCGTACACGGTGCAGAGCGTGGTGATGCTGGTCTTCTTCCGCAGGCTCTCCGGCGTGCCGATCCGCGAGGCCCTCGTGCCGAAGCGCGAGGACGTGCGGCTGATCTCGGGGTTCCTCAGGAGCCTGGTTCAGAGAAGGAGAGGAAGAACGCCCGGACGCTAGCGCCCGGGCGTGGTGAGGGCTCTCTCGCGGATCACATCGGCGGCGGCTGCTCCGGGACAGGCAGCCGGATGAAGAACGTCGTTCCCTTACCCTCCTCGCTCTCGACGCGGATCGACCCCTGGTGTCTCTCGACGATACCGTACGCGATCGAGAGCCCGAGGCCCGTACCCCGCCCGACCTCCTTCGTTGTGTAGAACGGCTCGAAGATCTTGTCGATGTCGTCCGGCGGGATCCCCGGCCCCGTGTCGCCGAGCTCGATCTCCACGGCCCCGCCGTCCTCTACGAGGCGCGTCGCGATGCGGATCGTCCCCTTACCCTCCATGGCCTGTGACGCGTTCAGGATGATGTTCATGAAGACCTCCTGAATCTGCGTCACGTCGACCTCGATGAGCGGCAGGCTCGGGGAGAGGTCGCGCTCGAGTTCGATGTTCCTGAAGATCGCCTGCTGCTCAAGAAGCGCAACGACCTCGTTCAGAATGTGGTTCAGATTGGACTCCGAGCGCTCGGGGCGGGTCTGCCTGGCGAAATCGAGGAGCCCCTTGACGATCCTCTTGCAGCGGTCGGCCTCGCGGCCGATCTTCACAACGTTCTCGCGGTTCTCCTCCTTCTTCAGGTCCTCCCGGAGCATGTGGCTGTACATGAGGATCCCGCCCAGCGGGTTGTTGATCTCGTGAGCGATGCCGGCCGCGAGCTGTCCGAGTGTGGCCAGCTTCTTCGACTCGGTCATCTTCCTGGCGTTCTCCTGGAGGCGCTCGTCGCGCTCCGCGATCGACTGCGCCATGAAGTTGAACGACTCGCCCAGTTCGACGAGCTCGTTCGCCGCGTTCGGGTCGATGTCGACACGCGTCTTGAAGTTGCCCTTCGCGATCTCGCGCGAGGCCTGAAGGAGGTGCCGAATGGGGCGAAGGATGCCTGTCGAGAGTATGCTGGCGATGACGAGCGCCAGGACCATACCGGCGACACTGACGCCGGCGAAAGTCCAGACGGTCTGCGCACGGATGGCGTCGAACTTGTCCGCGAGAACGCCCACGTAGAGCATCCCGACGACCCTGCCGCCGAGGTCGCGGATCGGACCGTAGGCAGTGATGTACCAGTCGTCCACGACGAAGGCCCTCGCAATCCAGCGCTCGCCCTCGCCGACGACCTTCTCGTAGACCTCCTCCGACACGCGGGTCCCGATGGCGCGGTCGCCGCCGGCGTCGAGGACGTTCGTGGCGATGCGCGTGTCGTCGCGGAAGATGGTCGCCGTCCCGATCTCCTTGCCCTTCCACGTCTCGCCGCCGTAGGCCGTCTGCTTGACGTTGTCGACGATCTCCTCGCGCCGGTTGAGCAGAACGCCTCCGTATACCATCCCGACCGTTCGGCCGCCCACGCGGACCGGTGCGCCGGAGGCCAGCACCATGCCCTCGCTGATCTCCGAGCGCTCCGTCGGACGAGCTCTGGGCGTCTCGAGGACCCCGATCCGGGCGGAGTCGGCGAGACCTGCGCGTTCCAGCGCCAGGCGTTCCGCCTCCATGAGGACGGTCCCGCGCACCGGCTCGTCCGTCTCGAGAACCCTTCCCACAAGCGGCTCGCCGCCGCGGTCGTCGCCGACCCCCGCGCCGCCCGTGACACGCGCGATCACGATGCCTTCTGCGTCCGTCACCGTCAGGAAGTCGAGCCCCCGCCGCTCTCTGATCCTGGAGAGAACGCTCGCGAGCGTTCCGGGACGGTCGACAGTGATCGGACGAACGACCTCGGCGTCGTTGGCCGCCAGTAGGATGCTCGTCTCGACCTCGCGCAGGCGGCTCTCGTAGACGAGGTACGCGGTGTTGAGGTCCTGCTCGACGCCCTGCTGAACCTGGCGCACGAGGCTGTCGGCGAAAAGGCGCGTCCCGACGATCGTCGAGACGACGCCCATCGCGAGGACGACGATGACGATGCTCGCCGCCAGTCTCGTTCTGAGGGGGAATATCATCTGAGGCACTCCGGGGACGGAGTTCGCCGACGCACCGGTCGCCCGCCGGTCGTCGTATCGAACCGGCCGCACGAGTCGAGGCTACCACTCGCCGGTCGCGAGATACTCGTCTATCGCGCGCGCGGCCTTCTTCCCGGCTCCCATCGCAAGGATGACGGTCGCCGCGCCGGTCACGATGTCGCCGCCGGCGAAAACGCCCTTCATGCTGGTCTTCCCGGTCTCCTCGTCGGCGACGATGTTGCCCCACTTGTTGAGTTCGAGGTCCTTCGTCGAGGTCGTGAGCAGCGGGTTCGGCCCCTGTCCGATGGCCATAACGACGACGTCGACCGGGATCGTGTGCTCGCTGCCCTCGATGGGGATCGGGCGCCTTCGGCCCGAGGCGTCCGGCTCGCCGAGCTCCATCTCGATGAGTTCCATCTCCTTCACCCAGCCGTTGCCGTCGTCGATCAGACGGACCGGGTTCCTGAGGTTCCGGAGGATGACGCCCTCCTCGACGGCGTTCTCGATCTCCTCGTCGCGGGCCGGCATCTCCTTGCGGGAGCGGCGATAGACGATCGACACCTCGTCGGCGCCGAGTCGCATGGCGCAGCGGGCCGAGTCCATCGCGACGTTGCCGCCTCCGACGACGGCGACGCGGTGGCCGACGCGGATCGGCGTGTCGTACTCGGGGAAGAGGTAGGCCTTCATGAGATTGGTGCGCGTGAGGAACTCGTTGGCGGAGTAGACGCCGTTCAGGTTCTCACCGGGGATGTTCATGAAGTAGGGGAGGCCCGCGCCGGTCGCGACGAAGACCGCCTCGTAGCCGTCCTCGAAGAGCGACTGGAGCGTTCCGAGCTGACCGACCACGTGGCTCGTCCTGAAATCGACACCGAGCTTCATGACGTAGTCGCACTCGACCTGAACGATCGACTTCGGCAGCCTGAACTCAGGAATGCCGTAGACCAGTACGCCGCCCGGCTTGTGGAGCGCCTCGAAGACGGTCACGTTGTGTCCGAGCTTGGCGAGCTCTCCGGCGACGGTGAGGCCCGCCGGGCCCGCACCGACGACGGCGACCCTGTGCCCGGTGCGGTCCTTGATCGTGGGGGCCCGCACCTCGCCCTGTTCGAGCTCGTAGTCGGCAACGAACCGCTCGAGCCTGCCGATGGCGACGGGCTGCTGCTTGTTCGATAGCACGCAGGCGGTCTCACACTGCTCCTCCTGGGGGCAGACGCGGCCGCAGATGCCCGGAAGACTGTTCTTCTCCTTGACCTTCCGGATGGCGCCGAGGAAGTCACCCGACTGCACCAGTCTGACGAAGGCCGGAATGTCGATCTCGACCGGGCAGCCGGAGATGCACGGTGCCTTCTTGCACTGAAGGCAGCGCAGTGCCTCCTGCTGGGCCATCTCGCGCGAGTAGCCGAGGGCGACCTCGTTGAAGTTGTTGACCCGGGCTCTGTGGTCCTGCTTGGGCATCGGTATGCGGGACTCCGCCTTCTCGATCTCTGCGGCCGCCGCCTCCAGCATGCACTCGTGATGCCAGAGCGCCCGGTACTCCTCGCGTTCGTACATGGCCTGTCGGCGCATGAGCTCGTCGAAGTCGACGAGGTGAGCGTCGAACTCCGGTCCGTCAACGCAGGCGAACTTCGTGTCGTCGCCGACGGTCACGCGGCAGCAGCCGCACATGCCTGTCGCGTCGATCATGACGGAGTTCAGGGAGGCGATCGTCGGGATCTCCCGTCCGCGGGTGGCGTTCGCCACGGCCCGCATCATGACGACCGGGCCGATGGCGACCACCCGGTTGACCGACTCGTCGCGGTCGAGGACCTCCTTCAGAGCGTCGGTTACGAAGCCGTGTTCTCCGTGGCTCCCGTCGTCGGTCGTCACGATGATCTCGTCCGAGATGGCGCGCATCTCGTCCTCGAGAATGAGAAGGTCCTTCGTGCGGGCGCCGACGATCGAGATGAGCCTGTTGCCCGCCTCGTGAAGGGCGCCGGCTATCGGGTAGACGGGCGCGACGCCGATCCCGCCGCCGACGACCACGACGGTCCCGTAGTTCTCGATGTCGCTCGCGTGGCCGAGGGGCCCGACGACGTCCATGACGACGGCGCCCTTCCCGAGGAGTGCCATCTTCTTCGTCGAGGCGCCCACCGTCTGGAAGATGACAGTGATGAGCCCGCTGTCCCGATCGAAGTCCGCGACCGTCAGCGGGATCCTCTCCGCGTAGTCGTTCGCTCGGAAGACGACGAACTGCCCCGGTCTCACCGCCCGCGCGATCTCGGGGCAGTAGACCTTCCAGAGCTTGATCTCGGGGGAGAGGTCCCTGATCTCGACGATCTCATTTCTCGTCCACGTCCTCTTTCCGGTGGCCGTTTCAGACACGGTGAAGCTCCCTCGTGGTCGCGTTCCGCCCGCGGTCGTCGCGCCCCGCACCCGCGGAGCGGCCGTCGCAGCCTGAGCGGGTCAGGCTGCGTCCTTCTCGTCCTCCCGGTTCCCCGACATCAGCTTCTCAAGTCGAGAGATGAGCTCGTCCGGGGGGAGCGGCTTGTCGGCGAAATCGTCGGTGTTCATCCAGTACCCGTCCTCCTCCATGGTGAAGCGGTAGCCGGTCGCCTCGCCGACGGCCGTCAGCATGAGAACGGGAATGTCGCGGTAGACAGGGTGCGTCTTGAGCTTCTTCGCGAGCTTGAAGCCGGAGTCGTGTCGCTCCATCATGAGGTCGAGGACGATGGCATCGGGTTGTCCGTACTCGACCTTCGTGAAGCCCTCCTCGGCGTTGTAGGCGGCCTCGACCTCGTAGCCCGCCGCCTCCAGCGCCGTCCGGTTCATCTTCACGAAATGCGCGTTGTCGTCGATGATGAGGATCCTCTTCTTCTCCGGCACGGAACCTCCTCCCTTTCCAGCGGGACCGCTGCGTTGGGCGGCGGACGGTTCATGAACGGGTGCCAGTCATCGCTCCGGCGCAGGCCCGGGGGTCGGGACCCGGCGCCGGGAGGAACTAGCTCAGGAGCGAGTTGATCCTGGCGAGCAGCTCCTCGGGGTCGGAGCCCTTGTTGAGGAAACCGTCGGCGTGCATGAGCTCGCGCTCGTCGTCGTCCTTCGGTTCGAAGTCGAGCCCCGTCTCCTCGCCGATGGCGGTCAACAGGATCACCGGGAGGTCGGGGTACTTCTCCTTGATGGACCTGCTGACGTTGAAGCCCGAGTCGAAGTGCTCCATCATGACGTCGAGGACGACGATGTCGGGATCGGCCTTCTCGAGCGCGTCCATGGCCTCCGCGGCGCTGTAGGCCGCATCGACCTCGAATCCGTTGTTCCTGAGGAACAGGGAGTAGAGCTTCACGAAGTCCATGTCGTCGTCGACGATGAGGACGTGTTTCCCAGCCACCGCTGCCTCCTGCCTAGTGGTTCAGCACCTTCTTCAGGATCTCCTTGAGCATCTCTTCGTTCTCGACCGGGTCCATCGTGGTCGTGACGCGCTCGCCGTCCTTGTAGTAGTGATACTGGATCTTCGTGCCGCACTTGACGTGGCAGGTGAAGAGCTGCTCGAACACCTGCTCCGCGTCGTTCACGTCAAGCGAGGCCGCCTCGAAGTAGGGGCACATCGCATACTCGCCCGGAGAGATCATCTTCCGGCACTCCGGGCAGTACACCTGGACGTGCTTGAACTTGCCCTCGCTCGGCATGCGTCCGCTCCTCTCACCTCAGGGGATCCGTGTTCGGGCGCAGCACGCGCCCGCCTAATCCTCTTCCTCCTCTTCCGCCTCGTCCTTGTGCTTGAGAGGCGGCAGCGACACGGTGAACGTCGAGCCCTCTCCCTCACGGGACTCGAGCTCGACGGTCCCGTGATGGCCCTCGACGATCTTCTTGACGATCGAGAGCCCCAGGCCCGTCCCCGCTATGTCGGCCGTCTTCGAGCTCTTCACGCGGAAGAAGTCCTCGAAGATGAATCCCTGCTCCTCCTTCGGGATGCCGATTCCGGTGTCGGCCACCGACACGAGCAGGCGGCCGTCCTCGCAGCGCGCGGAGACCGTCACGCTCCCGTTCTCCCGATTGTACTTGATGGCGTTGGTAACGAGGTTCTTGAAGACGACCTCGAGCGACTCGGGGTGGGCGCTCAGTGGGCAGCTCTCGTCGGGCTTCTCGAGCGTGAGGTCGATGTTCCTGTCCTTCGCGAACGGCATCGTGTCCTCGATGACCTTCTCGAGGATAGGGCCGATCTTCGTCTCCTCCATCCCGCCCGCGATGTCCCCGGCGTTGATGCGGGCGAGCTTGAGCCAGTCGGCGATGATGTCGAGCAGGCCGACGAGCGTACCGTGCGCGCCGTCAAGCATCTCCCGGGCCGTATCGTCGATCTTGCCCATCTTGCCGCCGACGACCAGATCGAGGTACTGCTTCGACAGGAGCAGGGGGGAGCGCAGCTCGTGCGCGACGATCGTGATGAAGTACTGCTTCATCCGCTCCTTCTCTTCGCGAAGGGCGGTCGTCTCCTGGAGCAGCCTGCGCTGCTCGAGGCCCCTGTTGACGATCAGGCGGAGCTCGTCGGGGGTGAACGGCTTCGGCAGAAAGTCGAACGCCCCGCGCTTCATCGCCTCGACGGCCGACTCGATGGTCGCGTAGCCGGTGATGACGATGACGACGGTGTTCTTGTGGGTGTTCATCACCTGCTCGAGGACCTCGTACCCGTCGAGGCCGGGCATCATGAGGTCGAGCAGCAGGACGTCCGGCTCGAGCTCGTGGGCGAGCGACAGCCCCTGGTAGCCGTCGACGCCGGCGTGGCAGTCGTAGCCGGCCTTCGTCAGAACCTGTACGCAGGAATCCCGGATCGCCTCCTCATCGTCCACAACGAGGACAGTAGGCCGCTCGCTCATGTCGCCTCCTCGGGACCGCGATCGTGGAGAGGGGATGCCTCGAGCCTGACTGAGTATCAGTGTCTAAATGCTACTATGACAACACGATGCGCTTCAACAGCAAAGCCCGGGTGATGACCCGCCCGGGGCGGTTTCACTTGCTTCGGGACCGTTCGTGATGGTATGTTCAGATTGAGACGGTCTCCTCCCCGCTTCCGGGGCGGCGGAGGAGACCGACGAGCGAAGGGCCGGACCGTCTCGGGCGGCGGCCCGGGGAAAGTCGTCGGCTCAACACGGCGGAGGGGGCAGCGTGGCGAAACCGAAGGTCGCATTCTACTGGAACGCGTCGTGCGGCGGTTGTGAGGAGGCCGTCGTCGACCTCGCCGAGGATATCCTCACGGTCGTCGACGCGGTCGAGTTCGTTCTGTGGCCGGTGGCCATGGACTTCAAACGCGAGGACGTCGAGGCGCTCGACGACGGCGAGATCGCCGTCGCCTTCCTGAACGGCTCGGTCCGCACGTCGGAGCAGGAGGACTGGGCCAGGCTTCTGAGAAGGAAGGCGGGCCTGGTCGTCGCTTTCGGATCGTGTGCGCACCTGGGCGGTATCCCCGGACTTGCGAACTTCTCGAACCGCGAGGGCGTCTTCGAGGCGTCGTACGGATACCTCCCCTCGGTCGACAACCCGGAGGGCGTCGTCCCTCAGACCGAGACGAAGGTCAAGGAGGGGACGCTCGAACTCCCGGAGATCTACGACACGGTCTACGCGCTCGATCAGGTGGTCGACGTCGACTACTATCTCCCGGGCTGTGCCCCGCCCGCCGACCTCATTCTGGACGCCGTCAACGCCATCCTCTCGGGAGAGCTCCCGCCGAAGGGCACCGTGCTGGCCCCGACCAAGTCGCTGTGCGACGAGTGCGACCGGAACGAGAGTAAGCCGGACAAGATCGAGATATCCGAGCTCAAGCGGCCGCATCAGACGATGATCGACCCGGAGAAGTGCTTCCTGGCGGAGGGCATCATCTGCATGGGCCCGGCCACGCGCGCGGGCTGCGGGGAGCGCTGCATCAACGCGAACATGCCGTGCCGCGGGTGCTTCGGACCGACCGACGAGGTCAGGGACCAGAGCGCCAAGTTCCTCTCGGCGCTTGCGTCCGTGCTCGACGTGGACGAACCCGAGGAGATGGAGCGGCTCTCAGAGTCGATCCCGGACGTGACCGGGCTCTTTGCGATGTACAGCCTCCCTGTGACGCTCCTCAAGAGGAGGAAGCTCGAGAAATAGGGCTTCGTGGGACAAGGGTGGATGAGGAATCGAGCGAGAAGAACTTGAGGGCGGAGGAACCATGAGCAAGCGAATCACGATCGATCCGATCACAAGACTCGAGGGCCACGGCAAGATAGAGATCTTCCTCGACAAGAACGGTGACGTGGCCAACGCGTACTTCCAGGTACCCGAACTCCGCGGCTTCGAGAAGTTCTCCGAGGGGCGGATGTGCGAGGAGATGCCGCGGATCACCCCGAAGATCTGCGGCGTGTGCCCGACGGCGCACCACATGGCGGCCACGAAGGCGCTCGATGCGCTCTATCACGTCACGCCGCCGCGGACGGCCATTCTCATCCGCGAGCTCATCTACAATGCGTTCATGTTCGAGGACCACGCGCTCCACTTCTACTTCCTCGGAGGCCCCGACTTCGTCGTCGGACCCGACGCGCCGAAGGCCGAGCGCAACGTCCTGGGCGTCATCGCGAAGGTCGGGCTCGAGGTCGGCGGCAGGGTCATCGAGATGCGCCGGCGCGTCAGGAACATCATCACGTCGCTGGGCGGACGCGTCATCCACCCGGTCTGCGGGCTTCCGGGCGGCGTCTCGCGGGGACTCACGGAGGAGATGAAGGAGGAGTTCACGGCGACGGCAGCCGAGGCGGTCGACTTCGGGAAGTTCTCGCTCGACCTGTTCGCGAAGGTCGTCCTCGAGAACAAGGACTACGTCGACCTGATCGCCGGCGACATCTACAAGCATAAGACCTATTACATGGGTCTCGTGGACGACGAGAACAGGGTGAACTTCTACGACGGCATGATCCGCGTCGTCGACCCCGACGGGAACGAGTTCGCGAAGTTCGCCCCGGCCGACTATCTGGACCACATCGCCGAGCATGTCGAGCCGTGGAGCTACATCAAGTTCCCGTATCTCAAGGCCGTCGGCTGGAAGGGCTTCACGGACGGGCCGGAGAGCGGCGTCTACCGCGTCGCCCCGCTCGCACGCCTCAACGCCTCCGACGGGATGGCGACCGAGACGGCGCAGGCGGCGCACGACCAGCTCTACGAGACGCTCGGCGGGAAGCCGGCGCACAACACCCTCGCGTATCACTGGGCGCGCCTCGTCGAGCTCACGCAGGCGGCCGAGCGGCTGGTCGAGCTCATGGACGACCCCGAGATCATGGGGGACGACATCCGGACGCTCCCGACCGAGAAGCCCGACGAGGGCGTCGGCGTCGTCGAGGCGCCGCGCGGCACGCTCTTCCACCACTACAAGACGGACGAGCGCGGCGTTATCACGCAGGCCAACCTCGTCGTCGCGACCGTCAACAACGCGCCCGGGATCTGCATGTCGATCGAGGGCGCCGCGAGGGGTCTCATCAAGGGCGGGAAGGTCAACGACGGCCTTCTCAACATGGTCGAGATGGCCTTCCGTGCCTACGACCCGTGCTTCGCGTGTGCGACGCACTCGCTCCCGGGCCAGATGCCGCTCGTGGTCGAGGTCAAGGGACCGGACGGAGAGGTTCTCGAGAGACTGTCGCAGTTCGTCGAGGACTAGCATCAGAGAGCTCGATCGCGGGAAAGGGCGGCACTCCGGGAGCCTCACGAGGCGCGCCGGAGTGCCGCGTTCTCTATGAAGACCGTTGTTGTTGGCGTGGGCAGTTCGGTTCTGACCGACGACGCCGTCGGGCTCTTCGTGGCGCGCTCGCTCGCCGAGCGATTCGCCTCGCGAGACGACGTCGAGGTCTTGGAGAACGAGGAAGCGGGATTCACGCTCCTCGAGGATGCCGTCGGCTACGACCGGATGGTCGTGATCGACTCCATCATGACCGGTGCGGAGCCAGGGACACTCTTCCGGTTCGCGCTCGAGGATCTCGAAGAGACGATCCACGCGGGCGCGCCGCACGGTCTGAACCTCGCGACGGTCATCGAGTTCGGGCGGCGTCAGGGGCTCGCCGTGCCCAGAGAGATCGTGATCTACGCGGTCGAGGCCGAGGACACGCTGACGCTCGGAGAGGAACTGACCCCGCGCGTCGCCTCGCGCGTCGAGCCGATCGCCGAGGAGATCGCGGCCGAGATGTTCTGAGGCATCGGAGGGAGCCGCCATGGACCTCTACAGGAATCCCCTCTACTACGACATCGCCTTCTCGTGGGAACTCGAGAGCGAGATCGCCTTCCTGAAGGAGGTCTTCGACGAGCACGTACCGTTCCCGGTGGAGCGGCTCCTCGAGCCGGCCTGCGGCAGCGGCCGCTTCCTGCGAGAGCTGCCGTCGCACGACATCGAGGCGGTCGGCTACGATATCTCTCCCGAGATGGTCTCGTTCGCCCGCGGGTCGATCGAGCGGGCGGGCCTCGCCTCCAAGGCGCAGGTCCTTCCCGGGGACATGCGGAGCGCCCGGTTCGACCCGCCGTTCGACGCTGCGCTCAACTCGATCAACAGCTTCTGCTATCTGCTGACGGACGCGGACGTCGAGGCCCATCTGGCCGCGACGGCCGACTCCCTCAGGTCCGGGGCCGTCTACGTGGTGCACTTCTCGATGGCGCTCGAGACCGATCAGCCGGGGGAGGTGAGCACCTGGGAGATGGAGCGGGACGACGTGCGCGTCGTCACGCACTGGAGCATCGAGGAGGAGGACCGCGAGGCGGGGGTCGGGACGCACCTCTGCCGTATGGAGGTCGACGACAACGGCGACCGGAGCGTGTTCGAGGACCGGCACCGCCTGAAGGTGTGGACCGACGAGGGGTTCCGCCGCATGCTTGAGTCGTCCGGCTTCACACTCGTCGGGATCCGCGGCGACGGCTACACGTACGACCGCGTCCCGCTGGAGACGCGGATCACCGGGGACATGGGAAACCACTACTTCATTCTGAAGAGACGATGACGCCCGGGCGGCGGATTGCCGGTGGCGGGCGGCCCGGGTCGTCGCTATGATGACGCGGGGCGAGCCCGGAGGACGGGCCCCCGGAGCCGGCGGCTCAGGGCCGAGCGCGCGGGACCGAAGGAGGCTGAAGCGTGAAGACCGATCTGGATCGACTGATGCAGGAACGCAGCATCGACGCCGCCGTGGTGACAGGCGTCGTCAAGGGAAACGCGACCATGTTCTACATGGTCAACGGAGCGGCCATCTCGCACGGAACGGTCATCAAGAAGCGGGGGGAGGCACCGGTTCTCGTCTGCTCGTCCATGGAGCGTGAGGAGGCCGGGGCGAGCGGGCTCGAGATCGTCGACTCGTCCAGGTATGACTACCGCAAGATCCTCAAGGAGGCGGGCGGCGACCGGCTCAAGGCGGCCGTCAGCTACCGGAAGATGATCCTGAAGGAGTTCGGCGTCTCCGGCCGGGTCGCGTTCTACGGTCTGGGAGACACCGGCAGCAACTGGGCTCTCCTCAAGGCGCTCGACGAGGCGATGCCGGACATCGAGATCGTCGGAGAGTTCGACGACGACATCTTCCTGACGGCCAGGATGACGAAGGACGAGTCGGAGGTCGAGCGGATACGCGTCGCGGGACGGAAGACCTGCGAGGTCGTTGCCGGGATCCGGGACCACATCGCGTCGCAGAAACTCGAGGGCGGGACGGTCATCAAGGACGACGGGAGTCCACTCACGATCGGCGATGTCAAGTCGCGCATCAAGGTGATGCTCGTCGAGCGGAGGATGATCGAGGAGGTCGACACGATATTCGCGATCGGTCGCGACGCCGGGATCCCGCACAGCAGGGGTCACGACGACGACGTCATCGAGGCCGGGAAGACGATCGTCTTCGACATCTTCCCCCAGGAGGAGGGCGGCGGCTACTTCTTCGATATGACGCGCACCTTCGTCGTCGGGGAGGCGTCCGACGAGATCGTCGAGCACTACCGCCAGCTGGAGGAGTGCCACGATACCGTGACGACCGCTCTCGAGGTCGGGGCTCCGGCCGGGACGTACCAGACGATGACGTGCGAGTTCTTCGAGAAGCTGGGTCACGAGACGCCGCGAACGAACCCACAGGTCACGAGCGGGTACGTGCACAGCCTGGGCCACGGCATCGGGCTGAACGTCCACGAGAAGCCGACCCTCTCCGACATGCCCGGGATGGATGACAAGCTGGTGCCGGGTTCGATCTTCACGGTCGAGCCGGGCCTCTACTACCCGGACAAGGGGTTCGGCATGCGCATAGAGGACGTCTACTACGCGCGACCGGACGGCGTGATGGAGAACCTGACGAACTTCCCGAGGGAACTCGTCATCGAGATGCAGGAGACCCGGGGGTAGATGGTGCCATCGACGAACGAGGTGCGGACGATTGCGCCGCGGGCCGGCGAGGGCGACTGCGCGCAGGTCATCGAGTCCGAGGAGCGCATCAGAGAGTCGTACGCCGACTATCTTGAGGACGAGTCGCGCTTCGGCGCGGCCTCGGTCGATCGTCTCGTGTTTCCCCGGTGCGAGGAACAGGTAGCGACCGTGCTCGCGGAGGCGCAGGACGCGGGCACCGAAGTGACGGTCTCCGCCGGGCGCACCGGCATCGTCGGGGGAGCCGTCCCGAACCGGGGGACGCTTGTCTCGCTCGTCGAGATGAATCGCGTGCGCGGCATCTCGCGCCGAGATGACGGCCGTCTCGTGCTGCGTGTCGAGCCGGGGCTGTCGATCGCGGAGCTTGCGGACATGCTGGACCGGCGCGAGCTGGGGCTTCAGCCTGAAGAGCTCTCTCCCGAGGAGCGGGGGGCGCTCGATGCCTTCACGACGGACGAGCGAGGCTTCTTCTACCCGCCGGACCCGACCGAGGACACGGCCCACATCGGCGCGACGGTCGCCACGAACGCGTCGGGCGCCAGGAGCTTCCGGTACGGGGCCACGCGGGAGCACGTGCAGTCGATGCGGGTCTGTCTCCCGGGCGGCGATGTGCTCGCCCTCGAGCGCGGAGCATGTGTCGCCGATGGCAGGACCTTCCGCATCGTCCGTTCCGGGGACGTGACCGAGGTCACGGTTCCGTCGTACGTGATGCCCGCGACCAAGAACGCGGCCGGGTACTACGCGGCCGAAGGCATGGACCTCGTCGATCTCTTCGTCGGGTCGGAGGGGACGCTCGGCATTGTGACGGAGGTCGGGCTGCTGCTGACGAGACGACCGGGCGGAACGCTCTCGGCGCTCGCCTTCTTCCCAAGCGATGGCGACGCCGTCGCGTTCGTGCGGCACGCGCGGGGTGACCTCGATGCCGGCGTCCCCGACGCCATCAGCGCTCTCGCCTACGAGTTCTTCGACTCGAGGAGCCTCGCGTTCCTCCGCTCACGCAAGGAGGAGCAGGGACAGTCCTCATCGATCCCCGAACTGCCCGAGGGGGCCGCGGCCGGGGTGCTCTTCGAGCAGGAGTTCGAGGACGAGGACGACCTGATGGCCGCGTACGAGGCGTGGGAGGAGGTCCTCTCGGCCCACGGCTCCTCGATGGAGCAGACGTGGGGCGGCATGGAGGAGGCCGACCTCGAACGGCTCAAGGCGCTCAGGCACGCCCTTCCCGAGGAGGTCAACAACACGATCGCCCGCGCCAAGGCGGAGCATCCGGAGATCCACAAGATCGGCACCGACGCGGCCGTGCCTCCCGGCGCCCTGGAGGAGGTGCTCGAGGACTACAGGGACGCCCTGGATGGGACGGGTCTCGAGCACGTCGTGTTCGGGCACATCGGCGACAACCACCTGCATCTCAACATCCTCCCGAAGGACCCCGGCGAGCTCGCCGCCGCCGAGAGGCTCGCCGTGCGCTTCGCGGCGAAGGCCGTCGAACTCGGCGGAACGGTCTCTGCCGAGCACGGCATCGGGAAGCTGAAGCACGCGTTTCTCGAGCTTCTCTACGGCGAGCAGGGGCTCTCCGAGATGGCGGGGACCAAGCTCGCGCTGGACCCCGATGGGCTTCTCAACAGGGATGTCATGTTTCCCGAGCGTCTGCTGACAGGGAGCGGCACCTGACGCATGGCGGAGTTCTCGGCCGACATCGAGCGGCGCGACGTCGTCGAGGGGTGGCGCGCCATCACCGACCGGGGCGGTTGTCCCGGCGTCTTCTCGTGCCTTCCGTGGGTGGCCGCCTGGGCCGCCGCGTTCGCAGACAGGCTCGTTCCGGAGATCGGACTGGCGGGGGACTCCGGCTCCATCCAGGGGATCCTCCCGCTCTTCAGACGGGACGACGGCCTGTTGACGACCCCAGTCAACTTCGTGTCGCACCGGGGAGAGCTGGTGTGCCTTCCCGGACGCGAACAGGAGGTCGCCGCGTCGATCCTCCGAAGCGCCCGTTCCCGTGGCGAGACGCTTCTCATGCGAGGGCTTCCCGCGGGCTCCGGCACCGACAGGGCCGTCCGGGGCGTCGCATCCCCGTCCGGCTACATCGCCGTCGAGCGCGAGGGGCGTTCCTCACCGGTGGTGGACGTCGCGGGCGACTGGGAGAGCTACTACGAAGGACGTCCCCGTAAGGTCACGCACGAGTGGGAGCGAAAGATCCGGAAGCTCGACCGTGCCGGTGAGGTGACGGTCCACGTCTACGACGGGGGCGACACCGACGAACTGGTCACGGCCTTCGCCGACCTGGAGGACGGGAGCTGGAAGGACGACACCGGGACCTCGATCCGCGGCCGTGGGATGGAGAGCTTCTACCGGGACGTGTCGAGGAGACTCGATGAGGCCGGGTGGTTCCGCCCGTGGTGGGTCGAGCTCGACGGGCGGATGATCGCCTTCCTGTACGGCGTCGAGCTCGGCGGAACCTACTACGCGCTCAAGACGTCGTACCTCAAGAGAGTGGCGAAGCTCTCGCCCGGGGTCCGCCTCTTCCGGGACGCAGTCCGCGACGTCTTCGAGAGGGGACTCGACCGGTTCGATTTCGTCGGGCAGCCGGCCCGGTGGAAGGACGAGTGGGCGAACGACCGCCTCGAGCACAGCGACCTCACGCTCTATCCCGATGACGCATCGGGGCGGGCGCGCGCCCTGGTCGAGGGACGCATCAAGCCCGCCGCCCGGGCCGTACGGGACAGCGTGTCCGGCCGCGGCGGGGACGGGAGAAGCTGATGGAACTGCGCGGCGCCGACGATGCCGGGAGGGCCGAGTACCGGGGATACCTCTCGAAGGTCTCGAAGGAGGCGGGCTTCGCCTTCTCGGGCAAGGTCTTCGGGCTCGTCTTCGGCTTCGCATCGCAGGCCGTCATCGCCAATCTCCTGGGCGCCGATCTCCTCGGCGTCTTCGTCCTCGCGTGGACGACGATCCAGGCCTTCGCCATCGTCACGACCTTCGGGTTCGAAGGCAGCCTCATTCGCTACATCTCGATGTACGTCGCCGGAGGCCGTCCGGGCGCGGCGCGTCGAACACTGCTCCTCGCGCTCCGGATCGGCGTGGGTGCGGCGGCGGCCGGCGTCGTCGCGATCATCCTGCTGAGGAGGCCGCTGGCGCTCGACTTCTTCAAGGAGCCGCGGCTCGTCGACGCGCTCGTCTGGATCTCCTTCATGCTCGTGCCGTTCACGGTCATGAAGATCCTCTCGGGTGCCATGCGGGGCCTCAAGGACGTCAAACGCGACGTGCTGGGAAGCGACATCTCGTATCGCGTCATGCGGCTCGTCGCGTTTCTCGGTTTCTATCTCGTAGGGTGGGAGCTCAAGGGCATCATCGGGGCTGCCATCGTAGCGAGCTCGTTCGCCGCGTCGGTGCTCATCGGGTACGTCAGGAGGAACCCGGCGGGACTCTTCAGAGCCGACGTCGGACGCGGGGAGGTCCCGGCCCGCGAGTTCGTAGTCTACTCGAGCGCGATGCTGGCCGACGCGGCCATGGCGTTCGGCATGCAGCGCGGTGACCGTCTCATACTCGGCTTCTATCTTCCGTCAGCGGCCGTCGGCATCTACAACGTCGCGGCGCTCATCGCGGGGCTCACGACCTTCGTGCTGCTCTCGTTCAACGCGATTTTCTCGTCCGTGATCGCGGACGTCTATCACCGCGGGCGGCAGGACCTGCTCCGGTCGCTCTTCCGCTCTGTGACGCGCTGGATCATGATCCCGACGCTCGCGATCTACGCCTGGATCCTAGCGGGCGGGGACGCGACGCTCTCGGTCTTCGGTGACGAGTTCGTCAGCGGCTATCCGGCGCTCGCGTTCCTCGCGACCGGCATGACCTTCGGAGCGAGCGCGGGGTCCGTCGGGCTCTGCCTGGCGATGACCGGCCACCAGCGCTACAATGTCTGGAACACGCTGGCGATGGCCGCACTGAGCATCGGGCTCAATATGGTGCTCGTGCCGAGAATGGGCATCGCGGGCTCGGGACTGGCGACCGGCACGGCCTTCGTCCTGGTCAACATCGCCCGGATCATCGAGGTTCGCGTTCTGCTGGGCGTCTCGCCCTACGGCAGAGCGACCTGGAAGGTGCTTGCGACGGCGGCGGTCGTCCTGGTCGTCGCCTTCCTCGTCCGCCGCTACGTCGATGTCCCGAGGAACCTCGTCGGGTCCGTGCTGACGCTCATCGGTTCCGCCGGCCTGGTCGGCGCGTTGACATGGCTCCTCGGGATCAGCGAGGAGGACAGGATGATCCTCGATGCACTGGCGGCACGTTTCGCGCGTATCCGGGGGAGGCGATAACGTGGCAACAAGGACCGTTGAGATACCTGAGGAGACCTACAGCGCTCTCGAGCAGGAGCTCGAACGGCTGGGGTTCGCCTCGGTCGACGAGCTGGTCTCGCACGCGCTCGGGCTGCTGGTCTCCGGCCGGGCCGACGAAAGTGACGACACAGAGCGCGAGCTTTCCGAGGCTGAGAAGGCCGAGATGAAGGAGCGGCTCGCCGACCTGGGGTACATGTAGCGGCCGACCTGTGCTCCGCGACGCCGCGGGGAGAAACCGCCCTTTCGGGGGGACGCGTGTCACGACCCAACATCATCCTCGTCACACTCGACACGATGCGGGCCGACAGGCTCGGTCGGATGGTCTCGGGCGGCGAGCTGACACCGAACCTCGACGGGCTCGCGGAGAAGGGTCTGACCTTCACCGGCGCCGTCGCCTCCGGGGTGCCGACCTATTTCTCCTTTCCGGTGATCTTCCGCGGAGGCGGTCCGCTCGACAACGGGAAGCGGATCGGGCTGAGGAGCGGCGGGCCGACGGTCGTCGAGCGGCTGCGGGCGTCAGGATACAGCACCGCCGCCGTCGTCTCCTCCAACCCCTACCTGTCCCGCTACTACTCGTACCATCGAGGCTTCGACATCTTCGACGATTTCTCGGCCGCGGGGAGCGGCAGGAGAACGCGGATATCGAACCTCGAGCGCGTGCTCGGCAGCGACCTCACTGCCGGGCTCCGGCGCTGCAAGGCGGCGTGGAACAACGTGCGGTCGGCCTTCCGCGACGGCAACCCGTCGCTTCACGGCGCCTCGCGTGGCGAGACGGTGACCCGACGCGCCCTCGCCCTCATCGAACAGCTGGAGCGACCGTACTTCCTCTGGCTTCACTACATGGATCTCCACGGGTACTACTACTCCGAGCCAGAGGACCGAGAGCGCGTCCTCGGCGCGCAAAGCGGCGCCGCGCGACTTGCGCTCAGGTGGGAGCGCTACCGCTACCTCGCGCGATGGACCAGGCTCATCCTCGCGTCGGAGGCGAGCGCCGGGCCGCTGAACGTGGAACACTCGAACGAGGACCGGCGCATCCTCGAGGGGTTCTACGACGCCTCGGTCGCCTACACCGACCGCTGGCTCGGGTCGCTCTTCGATGCAACGCTCGGGCGCGGCGACACGGTCGCCGTGGTCACCTCGGATCACGGCGAGGAGTTCTTCGAACACGGCCGCATCGGGCACGCCCCCTTCTCCCTGTACGAAGAGGTGGTGCGCGTGCCGCTCGTGATGGCTGGACCGGACGTCCGAACGGGCACGGTCGACGATTGGGTCTCGCACGGCTCGCTCGCCGCGACGATGCTCGGTCTGGCGGGCGTTGACGGGGGGAGCGGGCTGCTTGCCTCGACGCCGGGAGGACCCGCTGTGACCGAGTCGCTCTGGGGGTTGACGACGCCCTTCCCGCGGGAACACCTGGCGGAGTTCGACATCGTGCTGAGCGCACGTGAGAAGGAACTCAAGCTCATCTCCTGGCGGGGAACCGACCGCGAGGAGCTGTACGACCTCGCCGCCGATCCCGGCGAACAGCGCGATCTCTCGGACGACGATCGGTACGCTGGAGCTGCGCGGGTCCTGCGCGACCGCGTGGAGGCCCGGGCGGGAGAGGCCGCGGTCAGGGACGCCAGGTTCGAACTCGAGCGCAGGATGCGGGGAGTGCGCCGCGCTCTCGAGCGCCGCGGCGCCTGAGCGCCCGCTCAACGGACTTTGACACCGCCCTTCCGGCCCGGTAGAATCGTAACCGTTCGCGAACGCCCGACGTTCCGTCGGGCTTGTTCTTCGTTCAGGAGGGAGGTCCATGGACAAGGCGAAGCTGACCGAGCATTTCCTCGAGCTGATCAGGCGGGCGTCGACGACGCTTCCGCCCGACGTGCAGCGCGCCATGGAGAAGGCCGCCGAGGCCGAGGGCGAGGGGACATCGGGCGCCGCGACGCTCAGGCTGATGCTCGAGAACGCGAAGAAGGCGAGCGAAAACTCGACGCCGATCTGTCAGGATACCGGCTCGCTCCTCTTCTTCATCGAGTACGGCCCCGATTTCACGGCGTGCGAGATCGAGGAGGCCGCCCGCGAGGCGGCAAAGCAGGCGACGGAACTCTACTATCTCAGACCGAACGCCGTCGATCCCGTCACCGGCAAGAACTCCGGCACCAACGTCGGCATCGAGGCTCCTCACATCGAGTTCACACATAGGGACGAGGCAGGGATGCGTGTGAGGCTCCTCCTGAAGGGCGGCGGTTCCGAGAACGTCGGCGCCCAGTACAAGCTGCCGGACGGCTCGCTGGGAGCCGGACGCGACATGGAGGGCGTCAGGCGCTGCGTCATCGACGCCGTGTACAACGCACAGGGCAAGGGGTGCGCACCGGGCGCCATCGGCGTCTGCATCGGCGGCGACCGCTGCACCTCGTTCTGCTGGTCCAAGAAGCAGTTCCTGAGGGATCTCGACGACACGAACCCGGAT
Source organism: Candidatus Effluviviaceae Genus V sp. (assembly GCA_014728125.1). Classification (NCBI taxonomy): domain Bacteria; phylum Candidatus Effluviviacota; family Candidatus Effluviviaceae; species Candidatus Effluviviaceae Genus V sp. The sequence continues at coordinate 4,365 of WJMD01000004.1, read as the reverse complement.
CCGCAGCTGGCCGAACTCGAGGAGCAGCTCACGAAGGAACTCAACGAACTCGGCGTCGGTCCGATGGGACTGGGCGGCAAGACGACGGTGCTCGGGGTCAAGACCTGCAAGCTGCACAGGGCGCCGGCATGCTACTTCGTCTCCGTCAGCTATGTGTGCTGGGCCTATCGCAAGGCCGCGATGACCATCTCGGGGGAGGAGGTCACCTATGGCGACTAAGATCACGCTCCCGGTCTCCGAGGAGGACATCCGCACGCTCAAGGCCGGGGACGAGGTGTCGATCACGGGCGTGATGATCACTGCCCGGGATGCGGCGCACAAGTACCTGGTCGATACGGACGGTCCCGAGGTGAAGGAGATCCTCGAGAACAGCATGATCTACCACTGCGGCCCCGTCGTGAAGCAGAACGACGAGGGGAGGTGGGAGTTCGTGGCCGCCGGACCGACGACCAGCATCCGCGACGAACCCTACGAGGCCGACGTCATCGAGAAGTACAATGTGCGCGGCGTCATCGGGAAGGGCGGCATGGGCGAGAGGACGCAGGAAGCGTGCGAGAAGTTCGGATGCGTCTATCTTACGGCCATCGGTGGATTGGCGACGATCCTGGCGCAGTCGGTCGTCGAGGTGACGGATGTTCACAAGCTCGATGAGTTCGGGGCGCCCGAGGCCATGTGGGTCATCAGGGTCGAGGATTTCCCGGCCATCGTGACGATGGACGCGCACGGCCGGTCGCTGCACGACGAGATCGAGAGGGAGTCGCGCGGCAACTACGAGAGGCTGGTCGGGAAGAAGCAGGATTGAATGAACACTCAGCGGGCGCGGGCACGGGGTGGCGGTGGACGATAAGAGGCTCGCAGAACGTACAACAGGGCCGCATCACGGGGCAATGAGCCCCTGATGCGGCCCTTTGTCCAGGCCGTTCGGGGGCGCCACGTTCGGGTTCCATGACGGGCCGACGGGGTACCCTCCCGAGCGAGTTCAGGCCGCGCGAAGCGCGGCCGATGTCTGAGCGAAGAGGGTTCCCCGAGGACCGAACAGGGCGAAGATTCGGGCGCCCCCGGACGGCCTGATGAGTCCCGCGTCAGGGTGTTCTTGTGAGCCAGGTGGCCATGTGGTATAATCTGTGTAAAGACAATGAGTTGCCGGTTCCCGTACATGGCGGGATGTTATAGAGACGGGTGACGTGAGTTCCCCCGTTCGACGGGGGGATTTGCCTTTCCCACGAGAGGAGGAACGGATGAGATCCGTGCGAACACTCGTTTTCCTCGCCCTTGTCGTTCTCATCGCGGCGCCGCTCACGGCGTCGGCGCGGTGGGTCGACCTGGGCACGGCCGGCCCCATGGCGGAGCCCGAGGTCGAGCTTCTCGCCTCGGATGCCTCGGGTATCAGGCTGTCCGTCGACCTTCCCGGCTTCGTCAGTGAGACCGTCGCGACCGACCGCGGCGTCTTCGCGGAGCTGACGCTTCCGGGCCACTATTCAACGATCCGCGCTGGTTCGCCGGAGCTTCCGGTGATCCGTGAGTACATCGAGATCCCCTGGGGCGCGACGCCCCGCCTGAGCATCGTCCGCGTGGAGTATGCGGAGACGACGCTCGAGGCCCTGGGGATCGACGCTCCGATCATCCCGGTCCAGCCCTCCGTCAGGAAGGTCCCGGGAGCGCGTGAGGCGGCGGCCTTCCAGTACGACGAAGCCGTCTACGCCGCCGATGCCTTCACACCGGACGTCCCCGCGTCGCTCGGCGAGACGGGCACGATCCGCGCTCACAGCTTCGTCGAGCTCGAGATCTTCCCCGTCCAGTACAATACCGCGACCGGTGCTGTGCGGTACCTCACGGACATCGAGGTCGCGGTCGACTTCGAGGGCGGCGACTGGGCCGAGACCGGCCGCAGGCTCGAGCGCTACGCTTCTCCCGACTTCGACGTCTTCGCGCAGAAGCACTTCGTGAACGCCGACCAGTTCCGGACGCGCGCGCTGACGCTTCCGATCGGCTACATCATCGTCGTCTACGACGACTACTACGAGGAGATCCAGAGTCTCGCCGGTCTCAGACACCGTCTCGGTTACGAGACGACGGTCGTGAAGACCTCCGAGATCCCGGGCGGCGCGACGAAGGAGAACATCCAGGCATACATCCTGGACGCCTACACGAACTGGGACACGCCTCCCACGTTCGTCCTGCTCGTCGGCGACACGGGCCAGATCCCGGCGTGGACGGGCTCGTCCTCGAGCTCGGCCAGCAACCTCTACTACGGCTGCATGGACGCCGGCGACGACTGGCTTCCCGACATCTACGTCGGCCGCTTCTCCTGCGACACGGAGGCCGAGGTCACGCTCCTGACCGAGAAGACGACCGACTACACGCGCTTCGCGCTCTCGAGCGGGGCCGACTGGATCAAGGAGGCCACGTTCATGGCCTCGACCGATAACCACACGGTCTCCGAGGGCACGCACAACTACGTGATCGACACGTGGCTCACGCCGGACGGCTACACGTCCAACAAGCGCTACTACTACTCCGGAGCCACGACGCAGCAGGTCATCGACGACGTCAACGGCGGCATCTCTATGCTGACCTACTCCGGGCACGGCTCGGTGAACTCGTGGGCCGACGGTCCGCCGATGGACGCCACCGACGTCAACGGCCTGACGAACGCCGAGATGCTTCCGATGGTCCAGTCGTACTCGTGTCTCACGGGCTCGTTCGACAGCAGCTGCTTCGGCGAGACCTGGACACTCGCGCCCTACGGGGGCGTGCTCTTCCTCGGCGCCTCGACCTACTCCTACTGGGACGAGGACGACATCATGGAACGGGCCGTCTACGACGCGTGGTTCGGCAACGACTACACCTGGGCCCGCGGCATGTTCAACGAGGGCCTCTGGGCCGTCTACGAGGCCTACTCGGGCGGCGGCAGGACCCGCTACTACTACGAGGCCTACACGGTCTTCGGCGACCCGGCTCTCGATCCGTGGACCGACCCGCCGCAGGATCTCTACGCCTCGTACGACGACGCCTTCCCGATCGGCGGCGACACGTTCTCGATCGACGTGACCGACGCAAGCCGCGCCGCCGTCGAGAACGCGCTGGTCTGTCTCTACATGGACGGTCAGCTCTACGAGACGCAGTACACGGACGCCACCGGCCATGCCGACATCACCATCTCGACGCCGCCCACGGATGTCGGCGCGATGGACGTGTGGGTCGGGAAGCACAACTACAAGCCCTACTCGGGTTCGGCGAACGTCATCGTCCCGGTGACCTACACGATCGACCCGCCGACAGTGCCGATCAACACGGCGACCGATGTCACGGTGACGGTGCTCGACTCGCTGTCGAACCCGGTGGAGAACTGCTACATCGAGATCGACGGCTGGGGCGTCTCCCCGATCTCCGGCACGACCGGACCGTCGGGCGATGTGGTGCTCAGTGTGAACGCACCGTACGGCGAGGACCTGACGATCTACGGACAGGAGTCGGGCGAGAGCTACCACGCGTTCGACGACGTGATCCCGGTGACGGGCGGCACGACGTTCGGTTCCGCCGACGTCGATGCTTCGGTTCCGTCCATCGGCCTGACCGGCATGCTGGCACCGCACTACGAGGGTACGATCACCGGCACGTCGAGCGAGACGGGCTTCGACCTCTACGCCGCGGGCTGCGGTGTGGACGCGTCGACGAGCTCGGGCGGTTCGACGACGGTCGATCTGCTGGTGACACCGACGTCGACGGGGACGATCTCGACGGCCGTGGCGAAGAGCGGCTTCGACATCTACCTTGAGGACGTGACGGTGCAGGTGGTGTACGGTCAGCTGTCCGGCACGGTGAACGGCGCGGTCCGCGATCCGATCGCGGGTGCTGCGATCAAGGGCTACGCAGCGGGCGCCGACACGGCGACGGCTGAGCCTGTGTTCGAGACGGTGAGCGCGGGCGACGGGACGTACACCGTGGACGGCGACCTCGAGGTCGACTACTACGACGTGTACGTATCGAAGTTCGGCTACCTGACGCTGGTCGAGGAGGTGTTCGTCCAGTACGGCGCGAACGTGGTGGACTTCTATCTGGACAGCGCGCCTTCCGGCATCGTGTCGGGCACGGTGACGCAGCTCGGGACGGGACTGCCGCTCGAGGCGACGATCAAGGTGTACCGCGCCGACACGGGGGAGCTCTACACGCAGGTGACGTCCGACACGCTCGCGGGCGGCGCGTACAGCGTTGAGCTTCCGTACTTCAACTACTCGATGTTCGTGCGCTCGTACCACCACATCCCCGAGACGCGGGGCATCACGGTGGACGGCGCGACGCAGACACAGGACTTCGTGCTCGAGGAGACGCTGGCCAACATCCTGGTCATCGACGACCTCGCGG
>WJMD01000003.1 GCA_014728125.1 Candidatus Effluviviaceae Genus V sp. | reverse complement strand
GAGTTCAGCTACTGGGGGAACCCGTCCGACGACATCGGGCAGTTCGTCGCCCAGCCCTGGGACTGGTACGGCAACATCGAGCGGTTCGACGCGACGTTCGGAGACGGCGAGATCACGAGCCACGCCTTCCGCTGGCTCCCCGACCGCGTCGAGTGCCGAAGCTGGCGGGGCGGCCCGTACGACGAGTCGCCCGGCACCATGATCCATGAGTGGACCTACACCGGCCCGCACATCCCGAGACCCGAGATCCCGCGCGTCCACATCAACCTGTGGCGCTGCTGCGACGACCCGTCGTCCGACCAGGAGGTCGTCCTGACGAACTTCACGTACGTGCCGCCCGACGGCACCGGCATCGAGGACGTCTGGGGTGACGACATCGTCGGCGAGACGAGAATCAGCCTCCTGCCCGCGAGCCCCAATCCGTTCAACCCGACGACGACGATCCGCTACGCGCTCCGCGAGGCCGCGGAGACCGAGGTGGTCGTCTACACCATGGCGGGCCGCCGCGTGCGGACGCTCGTGAACGGCCACGTGCCCCCCGGAGAGCACCAGGTCACCTGGGACGGGACCGGTGACGACGGCGAGAGGGTCGCGTCGGGCGTCTACTTCTACAGCCTCCGGGCCGGCGAGGAGCTTGAGACGCGGAGGATGGTCCTCCTCAAGTAGTCCCTCCGTACAGACCCGGGTGTCGCGTCGCCAGGGGTACCCGGCAGCCGGCCGAGCGGCGTGAAGGATCTCCACGAACACCAGACTCGCTCACAGAGCTCCTCCACAAGCAAGACGCCGTCGCGGCACGCGACGGCGTTCCTTGTCGGGGGCCATGGCGGCCCCTCCTGGTCCGACTTTTCTAGCGATCGTTCCTAGCTCACCGGCACGGCCACGCGGATGCCGGCGATCCGCCCGGTCCGTCCGAGCAGTTCGGCGGTGAGACCGCGGTCGAGCGTGGTGCCTTCGAGCGTCGTCTCGCTCCCGTCGTCGAACGCGACCCTCATTCCGGACCCGGCGTGGGCCCGGTCGTAGACGACGGGCACCTGGCAGAAGGTAAAGGCGAGCGTTCTCCCCGGGAGATCGAGCGAGCGGGCCTTCCCCTCGAGATCGACGTACTCGAACACGTCGCCCCGGTCGAGGAACTCCTCGTCGCGGAGGAGCGCCGGCCGGAAGCTGACCTGTCCGTCCTTCACCCGGACACCCAACTCGCCCCAGCGCGTCAGGATCTCCTCCTTCACCTGACCGGTCATGCCGGGCTGCTTCGCGCCCCCGCCGGACGGTGTATGGGAGTATGGATCGGTCGGGAACGCGCCGTACTCGGCGGGCGACTTCTCGTAGCCGAGGCCCGCTCGAACACGGTCGTAGAGTTCCGCCAGCCGGTCAAGCCGGGCCCGCGGCGCTCCGGCGTCCTGCGCCCGGTGGAAGACCTCCTGGACCGCCAGGAGCAGCTTCGCCACCATGTGCCAGTAGACCGACCCCAGCCCCTCGTAGGCGTACATCGCGCCGGAGCGGCCCGTGTACGCGCTGTGGTTGAAGACGTCCTCGTAGAGTTCCAGGACGGCGCGGCGGTCTCTCCTGACATCCTCCGACCAGTCCCGGTCCTCGGACAACCGGTCCAGGATCTCCGCCAGCACGTCCTCGTTCCTGAGGTCCGCGCTGAACCGGTACGTGCCGTCGGCGTCCCGGACGACGACCGAATCGTCGTCAGCCTGGAGAAGACGGTCGAGAAGCGGCACGACGCGCACCCGCTCGGCCGGCACCACGTTCCGCTCCATGAACCCGGGAAGCTCTCGTTCTGGATAGAGCAGGAAGCTCCGCTCGGCGGAGCTGTAGAGTTCGCTTCGGAACATCTCCTCGAGGACCGCGGCGGCCTCTCCGGCGTCGACCAGTCCGGAGCTCAGCGCGGCGACCTGCCCCTCGAGCATCTCCTGAAGCGGCGTGAGCTCGACCGCGTCGTCCTGCATGGAAAGCAGGACATAGGCGTTGTACATCCCGTCGTCGCGGCGGTTCTCGCGAATGCCCGCGTCGATGACCTCGAGCGCCGCCCAGCAGAGCCTCCGAACCTCGTCGACCGTGACGTCCGTCCGTCCCGTAAGACCGTTTCCGTAGACCGACTCACGGTACCTCGAGAACGCCGTGCCGAGATCGTCCATGACGCGCCGCCGCGCCGCCGGGGCATCGTCCTCCAGGCGGGCGACCCTGCCGGCGGCCTCCCGCTCGATGATCTCGTTCACACTGCGAAGCCAGTGCGCGACCTCCTCGGTAACGCGCGCCGATCCCCCGACGCCCGTGAGGAGCTCGTCGAGGAAGGCGACGTACCGTCGGAGGTAGCACAGGGTGACGACCGACACTCCGTTCCCAACGAGCGCGTTGTTGGCGTCGTTCCACTCCGGCCGCTGCGTGTTCAACCAGATTCCGCCGCCGGGGACCATGTTCGAGAGCTTCGAGAGCATCGGCACGAGCAGCTTCTCGAGAAGCGTCACGTTAAGAACTCCGTCGTCCCCGTGAACGAGTCTCCCGTCCGTCCCCTCAGCCACGACGCGCTCCTCGATGGCGGCGTCGCGCTCGCTGTCGTAGTCGATGGTCCTGCACGGATCCCGGACGACGTCGTCGTACGGCCTGATCCTGTAGGGAACATCGGCGTAGCTGAAGATCTCCCGGTCGAGCAGCTCCTCCAGTCGTCCGGGGAGCGCGTCGGCCGCGGCCTCGAGCAGCTTGAGCAGGTAGATGATCTGATGGTCGCCCCAGTAGCCGATGTGGCTCCAGGGGTTGTCCTCCTCCGGCACCTCCCACTCGACGCCCTCTCTCGTGATGCGGTACGGGTTGAAGCCGTCGACCGTCGAGGCGTTCACGAACTTCGCGATGACGCTCGGCAGAAACGCCGGGAACGATACGCAGAGCGCCTCCCAGTTCTGGAAGATGTCGCGCCAGTTCCCCTCGTACCGGAGAGCGCGGCTCCCGTCGCGGTTCCGGACGTGAATCGAGAAGCGGTTCCACGGCCTGCTCGGGTCGCCGTGGCGCCGGCCGAAGTGGATCGGAAGGTACTCGTATGCAAGGCGCTCCAGGTCGGCGTCGCCCGTCTCGTGCGCACTCGACAGAAGCTCACCGACGTCCACCTTCTCCGGCAGCGTCTCGAGGAATGCTGCTGCGCGCTCACCGACCTCCCGGTTCCTCGTCGCGAGAAAGGCCGCGAGGTCGCCGACCGGCACGAGCGTGTTCTCGGCGAACACGCCGCCGCGCATGATGTTGAAGAGCACGTTCGCCAGGTGGTGCGCGGTCGCCTCGCGGTGCCCGGTCGCCTGCACGCCGTCGGCGCTGGCGACGCTCCTGAGGAGATTGGTCCCCGCCGCCCTCAGGCTCGCCTCGATGTCCTCGTGAAGGCCGTTCTTCTCGGCCAGTTCCCTGCGCAGGCGGGCGATCTGAAGCTGGTCCCGTCCGGCATCCAACACAAGATGCCAGCTCTGGGACCGCCCGGCCTCGAGCTTGACGCCCGCGCTGACGAGGTAGTTGCCCCGCGTCCCGTTCGTGCGGACGTCGGGCGCGGGGTTCTCACCGGCCCGGAACGTATCGACGGCCCCTGCGTCAAGATGGACCGACGGCGACACCAGTCCGTGACACCACGCCGTGTTCGCGCGGAGTACCTCGATGGCCTCGGGGCGATCGCTGATGCCCGCCGTGAGCGAGAACGTCGTCAGATTGGTCGCGGGG
>WJMD01000002.1 GCA_014728125.1 Candidatus Effluviviaceae Genus V sp. | reverse complement strand
TCTTCTCTGCAAGCGTCAGCCGCATGTGTCGGTCGTGCTCGTTCTGGTCGCTACTCGGTCAGAAACCCATCGCCGAGCAGTCGCTCCTTCCCGCCCTGAGGGCCAGATGTCGTCAAGATCATCTGAGGGTCCTCGCCGAGCGGCCCGAAGCTGTCCGGGGCGAGGGTGTCCGGCGCGAAAGCAGCCGTCTCCCCCACTCCGTCAGGAAGGGCGCCGGTCTGAACGAGCAGTTTGCTCCTCGGCGAGATGACGGGACCGGCCGAGACGGCAACGCGGTCGCGACCGGAGCGCCCCACGTCCTGCTCCGGTGCACCTGTTCCGGGGCTGAAGCCGACCCAGAGGCCGACCACGAAACAGGCCGCCGCCACGGTCGCCGTCGCAAGCCCGGGCACCCAGCGCCGGCGCGGCGTCGCCGCGACGCCGGAGCGCCGCATGCGCTCCCTGAGACGGGCCTGGAACCTGGTCCAGTAGAAGGGCGAGGGCTCACGATAGCCGTCGTCCGCGAGCAGGGCGAACGTGTCCTGAAGCGCCTCGAGCTCCCGTCTGCACTCGCCGCACGTCGCGACGTGGAGACGGACCTCGTCGCGCTCCCGCTCGGGCAGCTCGTTCTCCAGAAACTCGATCAGCAGCTCTCTGACATCGTGACACCGCATGGTTCTCTCGTCGTCCTCCATGTCTCACCTCAGGTCTGCGAGGGCCTTCCTGAGTTTCCTGATCGCGTGGAAGTAGTTGGCCTTGGACGTTCCCTCGGAACAGCCGACGACCTCCGCGATCTCCCTGTGGCTCATCTCCTCGTAGAACTTGAGCGTGAAGACGAGCCTCTGCTTCTCCGGCAGCTCCTTGACGGCCTCGTCGACCCGCTCCGCCAGCTCGTTCGAGAGGGCCCGGCGCGCGGGGTCGGCGTTGGCGCTCCGGTCTGGCCGACCGAAGTCGCCCAGCGGGACCATCTTGCGGAATCGGTCGCGCTTGAGCTTGTTGAGGGCGATGTTGACCGTGATCCGGTAGATCCAGGTGTAGATGCTCGAACGCTCCTGGAACCGGTCGATGTGCCTGAAGACCTTGATGAAGGCCTCCTGGGCGACATCCTCGGCCACGTCATCGTCACGGACCATCCTCCAGGCGACGCGATAAACACGTTCCTGATAGGTCGTTACAAGCTCCTCGAACGCCTTCTCATCGCCGGCCTTCAGGCGGGCGACAAGCTCCGGGTCTCTCCCGGTCGAGGCCTTGTTTCTTCGTTTGTCCGTATGCTCTGACACGCTGACCCGTCCAGGGGTTGAGCGCCTGATCACGCCCCATCCACGGGCGTACGGGCGTCGGCGGGACGGGAGCGGGCCGGGCGGATTACCGCGGCCCGTCGGGGCCCCCGACGCCTCTGCGGCCGGATGAGAGGCCCCGGAGGGCCCTCGCCTGCCGCGGCAAGGAAGCCCGACCAAGCTAAGCTACCCCGCGCGACCTGTCAACTGCCTGCTGACGCACAACAGGGCGCCGGGCGGGAACATAGCCCGCCCGGCGCGTCGTCCGTCCTGCTGTCCCAGGCCCGTTCCCGAGCCTGGTTCATATCGTCGTTCCGCTTAAGGCCTGAAGATGTTCTTGATGCGGCCCCACGAGGTCTCCTGAACCGTCCCGGCGGAACCGGCCACTTCGTCGCACCAGTTCCAGAGATCCTCGAGCACCATCGGACCGGCGCGCTTCGCGACGCAGCCGTTCACATCGTCGAGCGTCAGGTCGCGGTCGGGCAGCGTATCGCACTCGAAGAGCACGCCGTTCGCCATCGTGTCGCTCTCGGCGGTCCGGAGCGCGTACTTGTAGCCCACGAACCGGAAGCTGCCGGTCGGGAACGTCATCGTCGCCGTGTAGACATCGTCGCCGGCAACGTCGTCGTCACCCGTCCCGTCGTCGACCATGATGGCTGAGGCATCCGGCGGCCAGAACCAGTCAAGCGGAGCGACCGAGCCGTAGACGGCCAGCGTGTCGGTCGCCGGATTGAACACGCCGGACTGGAGTCCCGGCGTCATGTCGACCGTGAACTTCACGCCGACGTCGCAGCCGATGTAGTCGCTCGGCGCCACGTCCTCCCACCAGACGTCCAGCGTGTAGCTCGCGTCCTCGGGGTAGAGCGTGACGAAGTGACCGAAGTCGAAGTCGCCTTCCCAGTCCGTGCAGTCGACGATGTACTTGTACTTGACGTCGACCGTGTCGGCGGCGCCGCCACAAGCGTAGCCGGTCGAGAAGTACTCGGTCACAGTGTAGGTCGAGTCGCCCGCCGCGACATCGTCGCCCGTACCGTCATCCACGAGCTGCGCGCCCTCGCACTGGCCCCAGGTCAGGGGCGGCGTGTCGCCCTGGATGTGAACGGTCGAGAACGGACCGCCGTCGTAGAGGTCCATCTTCACCTGGAAGATGACCTTGTGGAGGTACAAGCAGGCGGTGTTCTGGGACGGGTCGATGGGCTGACCGTCCGTGTCGGTGACGCCCGTCACCGTCACGGTGTAGTCGCTCCCCTCGACGAGGCCGGAGTCGAGTTCGAGATGAACGAGGCTGTTGTCATCGTCGTCGCGGGTCGCCGTGACGACCGTGTAGCCGCCCGAGACCGCGTAGTTCGACGGCGTCTCGGCGCTCGTCTCCTCGACGTTCTTCGAGAACTTGACCTTGACCTTCGTCGGGTCGGTCCCGACACCGTCGATGTTCGCGCTGATCACGACGGCCGGCGCCGAGGTGAAGACCTCGGTCGTGTTGTCGGCCATGTGATAGTAGAACGTGACGGGGTTCGTGCCGTCCGAGCTGAACTGGTAGTTGTTGGACGGCGGGTACGTGTCCTGCGACCAGTTGTTGTTCAGGACGATCTTGAAGTTGTAGTTCCCGGCCGGGATGACCGCGCTGAACTCCCACACGTCGTCGCCGTCACCGTCCGTCATGACGGTCGTCGAAGGATCGGTCTGGTCCCAGTCGCTCCCACCGAGCTCGCTCATGAAGTCGCCGCAGACGATCGGCGGATGGAGGCTGTCGAAGATGTACTCGTCGCCCTCCTTCGTGCCGACGGTCGCGCCGAGGTTCGCGTAGAACGTGACGTTCTGGGCCGACGGCGGGTCGAACGTCTGGTTGGCGCCGGGGAAATCCTGGCCCCACGCGTCGCCGTCGACGCCCTTGTACAGGTGAACCGAGTCACCCGCCGAGATCGTGACCTCGTACACGCCGTTCGCGTTCAGCGTGAACTCAGGACCCAACGACGGGTCCCACCCCTGGAAGTTCCCAACGACGCTCGGGCCGGCCAAAGCCGGCACGGCGACGAGGACCGCCAGGAGCGCTGCAACAGTGAATCTCATTGAGCTCCTCCCTCCGGAGAATCCTGCGTCAGCCGAGCAAGACCGCTCTGGCGCCACACGGCGCCCCTCTGGTTCCATCCCGGGTGCAGGGGTGCTGTCCCGAGACCCTGCACCGGTCCATCTCGCCATACAAAGGGCCCCGACGCGTTGCGCGCCGGGGCCCGATGATGCGCTTCAGAAAGCGTGGTGCTCTTCAGTCAGGCTCCGGCTACTTGTAGAGAGCCTTGATGACGCCCCAGCTCGCCTCCTCGACGGGCGACGTGCAGTCGGGGCAGTCCGGCGTGTTGTACTCCCAACCGTCGACATCGAGCTCCATCGTCGGGCTCGAGTCGTCGATCGTGATGCTGCGGTTGCCTGTCGACTCCCACGTAGCGCAGTCGTCCTTCTGGTACTTGTACTCGCGGTACGGGTTCGAGCCCGCGAGGAAGGTGATGGCGACCTGATACAGCTTCGGGCTGACGGCGGGACAAGGCTGGTCCATGACGACGCCCGCGCTCCAGTTGCCCAGCTCATCGCCGGCACCGACGACGCAGACGTTGCCGCTCGTCTCGAAGCCCTCAGGCAGGCACATCGTGAAGGTCACGGTGACGTCCTGCGCCAGAACCTCGGTGATCGGCAGGAAGAAGTTCGGGTCGTTGTTGTTCTGGTCCTGCGGGTACCACTCGTCGCCGTCGGTCGTATCGACGACCCTGACGTAGAACTCGACCTCGCTGCAGCCGTGCGTGTTCGGGATCGTGCCGGTGAACTCGTCGTTGTTGCCGACGTCCGTATTGTAGACCATCGGAACCTCGTCGAACGGGTCCGCGGTGCCCGAACAACGGTAGTACAGGTACGCCTCGATGTCGGGACAGGCTGCGCCCGGATCGGCGTCCGTGCATCCGTCCTTCCACACCTGGACGTACACATCGATGTTGTCGGCAGACGTGTAGGGCGTGCCGTTGACCGGCCAGACATTGCCTGCCCAGCCGATCGCACCCATGGCCGACGTCGTCATGGCGACGAGAACGACGGCCGCCGTCAGGATCGTTGCCATCCGCTTCATCCAACTCCCCCTTTCCTGGGCGTCTTCTCAGACGCCCGCTCCACAGTCTCGCGGCTCAGATGCCTCAGGTCCAGACCGTCGGTACCTGTCCGCGGTGTGCACCCTTCCCTGGACCGCGCCGCCGACGGCGACGGTCCCATCGGATGTGCACATCGGTCTTCCACGTCTTCTGGAAGCTACCATTCGTCAGGCTCTATGTTAGCACAGGAACTCAAGCATGTCAATGGAGTATGAGGGCCCTGACCGACGCCTCTGAGTCACTCCAACCTCTTCCCACGTGGTTAGATGCGCGCGCCGCGGCCCGGTTGCATCCCCGGCAAGAAGAACGGCGGCCGGTGAGGAACCGACCGCCGTTCAGGTGTTCTGGAGCTGGTGAGCGGATTCGAACCGCTGACCTACGCATTACGAGTGCGTTGCTCTACCAGCTGAGCTACACCAGCTCGAATGGTGTTCGCGCTCACGGCGCCCGTCCCGTTCTGCGCGCCGCCGGATGGTCGTGGTGCCGCCCCGCAGAATCGAACTGCGGACACACGGATTTTCAATCCGTTGCTCTACCAACTGAGCTAGGGCGGCACGGTGTCAGACTGCAGATTCTAGCAACGGCCCCCCGGACTGTCAAGCGCGACTGCGCGCCGCGAAATGCGGCCTCCGCCGGGCACCGCGGCGTCAGGCCGCGTACCCCTCGGGATGCGTCTCGGCCCACCGCCACGCCGCCTCGACCATGTCCGCGAGCTCCGGGTGCCCCGGCTTCCAGCCGAGTTCCTTCTCCGCCTTCGACGAGCCGGCGACCAGCCTCGCCGGATCCCCGGGACGACGCGCGCCGACGGCGCGCCGGACCCTGCGTCCCGTCACCTCTTCGGTCGTGTCGAGGACGTTGAGCACGCTCCAGCCCTCGCCGTTGCCGAGGTTGTAGATGCCGGAGCGACCTGCATCGAGCGCCGCGAGCGCCGCGATGTGCGCGTCCGAGAGGTCGCGAACGTCGATGTAGTCCCGGATGCAGGTTCCATCCGGCGTATCGTAGTCATCGCCGAAGATCGTGATCTCGGGACGCCTGCCGAGCGCGACATCGAGAGCGATAGGGATCAGGTGCGTCTCCGGCTCGTGATCCTCGCCGAAGCGCTCGGAGGCGCCGGCCGCGTTGAAGTAGCGGAGCGAGATGGACCTGAGGTCCCACCGCTCCTCGTAGATCCCGAGGACGTTCTCAAACGCGAGCTTCGTCTCACCGTAGACGTTGACGGGCCGGGTCCGGTGCACCTCGCTGATCGGGATCGACTCGGGCTCCCCGTAGACACCCGCCGATGAGGAGAAGACCAGCTTCGAGACCCCGCAGCCGACGAGCGCGTCGAGGAGCCTCGCGCCCCTGACGACGTTCGCGTCGTAGTACTCGCCCGGCCGTTCCATCGACTCACCGACGATGCTCCTCGCGGCGAAATGGATGACCGAGTCAACGTTGTGTTCCTTCACCAGCCCGGTGACGAGCTCGCCGTCGCCGATGTCGCCCACGACGAGCGGAACGCCATCGAGCACGGCGTTCCGGTGTCCCTTGGAGAGATCATCCAGAACGACGACCCGTCTCCCCTCCCGGACGAGGCGCTCGACGGTCACACTGCCTATGTAGCCGGCTCCCCCGGTGACGAGGACGCTCATTCACTCTCCCCGCAGATGCCGTCGCGCTCGAGGCACTCGGCGACGGCCACATCGTCCATCGCGTAGTCCTCGAGCCTGTTCTCCAGGTAGGCCTCGTACGAGAGCATGTCGAAGTGGCCGTGGCCCGAGAAGCCGACCAGAATGGTCTTCTCCTCACCGGCCTCACGACATCGGACCGCCTCGTCGACGGCGGCCTTGACGGCGTGCGACGTCTCCGGCGCCGGCACGATACCCTCGGCACCCGCGAACATGACGGCCGCGTCGAAGACCTCGTTCTGCGTGTAGGCGACGGGCTCGACCATGCCCTCCTTCACGAGCAGACTCAGGATCGGCGAGTCGCCGTGGTAGCGGAGACCGCCGGCGTGGATCTTCGGCGGAACGAACGAGTGCCCCAGCGTGTACATCATCATCAGCGGCGTCATCTTCGCGGTGTCGCCGTAGTCGTAGGCGAACAGACCCTTCGTCAGGGTCGGGCACGCGCACGGCTCGGCGGCGACGAGCCGCACCTCCTCACCGGCCGACTTGCGCGGCACGAACGGCGAGATGAGGCCGCCGAAGTTGCTTCCTCCGCCGACGCAGCCGATGACGATGTCGGCCTTGTCCTCGACCATCTCGAGCTGCCTGATGGCCTCGAGACCGATGAGCGACTGGTGGATGACCACGTGGTTCAGGACACTGCCGAGCGCGTACTTCGTATCGTCGTGCGTCGCGGCGTCCCACACGGCCTCGCTGATGGCGATGCCGAGCGAGCCGGGACAGTCGGGATCATTCTCGAGGATCTTCTTCCCGACGTCGGTCTTCTCGCTGGGACTCGGGGTCACGTCGGCGCCCCAGATCTGCATCATCGTCCTGCGATACGGCTTCTGCTCGTAGCTCACCTTGACCATGTAGACCGAGCACTCGAGCCCGAAGGCCCTGCAGGCGAACGACAGGGCGCTTCCCCACTGCCCGGCGCCCGTCTCGGTCGCGAGACGCTTCACGCCGGCCTGCTTGTTGTACCAGGCCTGCGCGACCGAGGTGTTCGGCTTGTGGCTGCCGGGAGGGCTCACGCCCTCGTTCTTGTAGTAGATGCGTGCGGGCGTATCGAGAACCCTCTCGAGACGCCTGGCTCTGATGAGCGGCGTCGGCCGCCAGATCGAGTAGACGTCGAGTATGTCCTCAGGGATGGGGATCTCCCGCTCGGGCGACATCTCCTGCAGTATGAGCGCCTCGGGGAAGAGCGGCGCGAGGTCGTCCGGGCCGACCGGCTGCCTCGTCCCGGGATGGAGCGGCGGCTCGAGAGGCTTCGGGAGGTCGGGCAGCACGTTGTACCAGGACCTCGGCATCTCCTTCTCGGGGAGCAGTATCTTCGTCGTTTCCACGTCTGGACCTCCTTCGCAGGGACGCCCCGGTCACCGGCCTGATGGCGTTCCGGCCGCGGGGCACCGCGTTGCGTCCGATGTCTCTCGGCCGGGCTCATCGCCCCGGTCGCCGTTCTCCGCTGCTTCCTCCGCCGGCGGGACGAACCAGCCGCACCTCGGACACCCCGGGCAGACCCGAGAGCGTCGATCGGATCGCGTCCGGCTCGGGCTCCGCCAGGGAGATCACCATGATCGCCCGTCCGTCGATGACCTCGCGTCCGACCTCCATGCGCGATATCGCGACGCCGGCCTGACCGAGGATCGTGCCGACGCGTCCGACGATGCCGGACTCGGCGACGGCGCGCCCCCCGAACCAGCAGACCAGCACGTCACCGGCTGCCGGCAGGTCGACCTCGAAACCGTCGATGCCGGTGATCCTCGCCTCCCGGCCGTGCAGCGTCCCCGTCAGCGAGTGTTCCCCGCCGTCGTGACCGACGACCGTGAGGAGGCTGGCGTAGCTTCCCGACTCGGTGCTTCTGGACTCGGTCACCGAGATGCCGCGGTTCTCCGCGAGGTAGCGTCCGTTGACCAGGTTGACGGCGTCTCCCTCGACCGGCTCCAGAAGCCCGCGCAGAAGCGAGAGCGTCGGCAGGTCCGTCCGGTAGCGCCCGACCTCTCCTCCGTAGCGCACCTCGACCCCGCCGGTCGGCATCCCGAAGAGCTGCGTGTACATCCTCCCCATCGACTCCGCGAGCGGCATGAAGGGCTCGACGAAGGACACGGTCTCGCTGTCGGTCAGCGGCATGTTGAGCGCGTGGCGAGGCAGGCGTCCCTCGAGCGCGGCGGCGACCTGTTCGGCGACCGTCACGCCGACGCGGACCTGGGCCTCCTCGGTCGTCCCACCGAGGTGCGGCGTCACGACAACATCCTCGAAGGCGAAAAGCGGGTGCGTCGAGACGGGCTCGTCGTCGAAGACGTCCACGCCGGCCCCGGCGACCTTGCCCGACTCGATGGCGTCGGCGAGGGCGTCCTCGTTGACGATGCCGCCCCGGGCGCAGTTGATGACCCTGACGCCGTCCCGCGCCAGTGCCAGCTCGCGCGAGCCGACCATGCCGTACGTCTCATCCGTTCTGGGCGTATGCACGGAAACGTAGTCCGCTTCCTTCATGAGCGCGTCCAGCGAGGGCATCCGTTCCGTCCCGAAGCGGGCGAAGCGTTCCTCCGAGATGTACGGATCGTAGGCCACGACGCGCATTCCGAACGCCTCGGCCCGCACCGCGACCAGCGAGCCGACGCGTCCGAGTCCCACGATACCGAGCGTCTTCCCGAAGAGCTCGACGCCCTCGCTTCGCGCGTCGCTCCAGCTGCCCGCCTTGAGCACGCGGTCGGCGACGGCGATGCGCCGGGACAGCCCGAGCATGAGGGCGACCGTATGCTCGGCCGCCGAGAGGATGTTGCCCTCCGGAGCGTTCACGACGACGATGCCGCGGGCGGTCGCGGCGGGGATGTCGATGTTGTCGACGCCGACGCCTGCGCGCCCTACGACGCGCAGTCTCCGTCCGCGCTCGATGAGCTCGCCGTCGACGAGCGTGTGACTGCGAACGACCAGCGCGTCGAAGCCGCCGATCGTCTCGAGCAGCCCGTCTCTCTCGATGCCCGTCCCGTCCTCGACCTCGCCGATCGAACGGAGGGCCTGAACGCCCGGTTCGCAGATCGGCTCGGTCACCAGGATACGCGGTCTCACGTGGTCCGCCGTTTCCGGAGTTCTCACCTGCGAAGGCGGCCGAGGAGCTCCGTGATCTCCTCGACGCGAAGCAGCCTGAGTACCACAAGATACACGCCGCCCCCCGCCGCGCCAGCGATGACGAGGCGGAGTGCGCGCTCAAGCTGAACGGAACGAGCAAACGCCATGCCAGCAAAGGCGTCCAGGGCCCACAGAACGGCGACGAGCGCCAGCACGCCGACGGCGATCTTCACCAGGGGCCTCAGGAGGCTCGACACGGCGATCCGCGCGCCGGTTGCAGCGAGACGCCGGTTCATGAGAGTGTAGAGCACGCTGGCGTGCGCGGTCATGGCGAGCGATGTCGCCAGCGCGAGGCCGGCGTGGCGAAGCGGCGTCCGCACGAGCAGCAGGTTCAGCACGACATTGAGGCCGAACGCCCCCGCCGCGACCTTCACCGGCGTCGCCGTGTCCAGCCGGGCCGCGAAGGCCCTGACGAGCAGGAACTCCGCCCCCATGCTGACCAGCCCGACGGCGTAGAGGGCGAAGGCGGACGACGTCATCGCGAGGTCGGTCGCGTCGAATGCGCCCCGCTGGTAGATGAGCCCGACGATCGTCTCGGCATGCCACACGGCGAGGACGATCACCGGGGTCAGATACGCCAGGTTCATCCTCAGTCCGGCGACGAGCGTGTCCCGGAAGGACTCCTCGTCCTTGAGCGCGAACTGCTCGGACAGGAGCGGTGCGACGGAGCGCCCGGCCGACAGCGCGAGGATCGCGTACGGCAGATGGACGATGCGGAACGAGTAGTAGAGCGACGAGATGCTGCCGGGAACCAGGAACGACGCGATCAACCGGTCGACCAGCGTGCCGAGTCGCTGGATGACCGCGGAGGCCAGCACCGGACCTGCCAGCCGGCGGACGTGCCGCATGTTCTCGTCCCTGAGCCCGGCGCCCGGACGGAAGAGCCGCTCGCCGTCGCGTCGCGCCAGCCGGCGCGCGAACGGGGTCTGCACGAGGAACTGGAGCGAGCCGCCGATGAGGACGCCGACGCCGAGGCTGTAGAACGAGAGCTCGCCCGACAGGAGCGCCACAGAACCGATGATGCCGACGTTCAGCATGACCGGGGCCAGGCTGTAGGGCCGATAGCGCCGGTGCGCCAGCAGGATGGCGCCCATGAGCGCGGCCAGACCGATGACGAGCCCGAAGGGGAACATGAGCCGCGTCATCCGGACGGTCTCTTCGAAGACCTCGCCCTCGAAACCCGTCGCCACCAGGCGCACCAGAAGCGGCGAGGCCGCGATGCCGAGAACGACCAGAGCGATGAGCACGATGGTGAGCGCGTTCAGCGTATGAGCGGCGAGCCGCCACGCGGCATGGCGCTCGCCCTTCGAGGCGAGCCCGCGGAAGAGCGGCATGAAGGCGGACTCGACCGCCGTCTCCCCGAGTACGCGGCAGACGAGGTTCGGGATCGTGAACGCCGCGACGAAGATGTCCATCGACGTACCGGCCCCGAAGACGGCGGCCGTCACGACCTCGCGCGCGAAGCCCGACACCCTCGAGACGAGGGTCCCGAGCCCGATGTCTGCGAAGCCGCGGACGATGCCGCGCTTGCGCCCTGCTCCGGTCGGTTCCACGTTCCTCCTCACGTGCGCCCGTCGGCTGCGCCGGGCGCGAGGCTAGCAGGTGCCGCGACCGGGTGTCAATCGGCCCGCGTCACGCGTCGGGGCCCCCGGTCGGTCACAGGCTGCTGGACGCGCGGGGCGTCGTCCGACTTCGCGGGGAACGCAGAGGGTCCGTGCGGTGAACGCAGACGGTCCGTTCCTCAGGCCCGGCCCGCGAGGTCGTGAGTGTGGCACACGTCATGCACGCTATTCTGCACAGACTAGGCAACCGAGGCCGCGGCGTCGGGGCGATTCACCCTAACGCCCAGTCACACGATATCTTACGCTGACCAGGGAGCACCGATGAGGCGCACGGTTGTTGCGGCATGGAGCGCATGTGCGTTGCTCTTCGCCGTCTGCACGCCGGTCGCGGCGGACGACTCGGCCGAGCTCGACGAGTTCTACGGCGGGACG
>WJMD01000001.1 GCA_014728125.1 Candidatus Effluviviaceae Genus V sp. | reverse complement strand
GATGAGTAGCCAGAGCATCGCGGCGGTCATTCTCATATCCGTCGGCGTGTTCTTCGACCTCGTCGGCGCGCTCGGGCTTCTCAGGCTCCCGGATGTCTACAACAGGCTCCAGGCGGCGACCAAGTGCGTGACGCTGGGAACATGCCTGATCCTCGTCGGCGTCCTGGTCCACTCGGGCTGGAACGCCATGGGCATCAAGGCGCTCCTGGCCGCGACGTTCGTCCTCTGGACCTCGCCGACCGGCAGCCACGCTCTCGCGAGAGGCGCACACATCGCCGGCGTGCCTCTCTGGGAGCGCTCGGTGGTCGACAGGTACCACGAGGACACGGGGCAGTAGGGACGACGGGTTCTCGGGTCGGACCCGCGTGCGAACGTGGACGACCTGACGCCTGCTTCTCGAGCCGCTCCGGAAGACCGGGCGCACGGGGAGTCGGCGGGTGAGACGCGGGCCTCCTCTCGGGGGCGGCGCACGAGACGCGAAACGGGAGACGCCACGACATGAAGAAGCCGAAGCTTCGCGAACTCAAGGAGGCCCTGACCTCACTGGTCAAGGCGCCATACACGACGAAGTTCCCGTTCGAGCCGCTTCAGCCGGCCGAGGCCTTCCGGGGTCTCCCGGAGTGGCACGAGGACGACTGCATCGGGTGCGGGGCGTGTGCGGAGGTGTGTCCTGCGAGGACGATCGATGTCATCGACGAGGGTGACAAGCGCACTCTCATCCATCACTTCGACAACTGCATCTACTGCGGGCAGTGCCAGGCCAACTGCACGACCACGAAGGGCATCATCCTCTCGCACCGCTTCGACCTTGCCGTCTTCGACCGGAAGCAGGCAGAGCAGGTCATCGAGAAGGAGCTCGTGCGCTGCGAACACTGCGGGGGCGTCGTGACCACCATCGACCAGCTGCGCTGGATCGCGAGGAAGGTCGGCTCGCTCGCGGTCGCGAACCCGACCCTCACGGTCGCTCAGCACCGGCGACTGGGTCTGACGGTCGACCCGTCCGAGCGCCCGGACGAGAAGACGGAGTCACGCCAGGACGGCTACCTCATCATGTGTCCCACGTGCCGTCGTGAGATCTACCTCACGGAGGACTGGAAGGGCGTGACGCCGGGTCTCTTCTAGTCGCGCAAGCCCGGGAACGAGGAGCGAACGGGGCGGGGCCCGAGTGGCCGCCGCCCCGTTTTTTTGGGCGATACGGTGGGAGGGTGGCTCCCGCGGCGGCCCGGTCGGGGAGCAGCACCCAGCGGTTGGCGCACGGCACGCTTTGTGCTATGCTTGCGAATAGCAACTGTGCCGCTCTGCGGGCCGCTTTGACGCCGAACTCCTCCTCCGGTACCCTGAACGGGCGGACTCTTCTCAGAGGTGGCCGCCCCCCGAGCCTGCAGGGGGCGAACGATGACGGCAGCAGTACGATCGGGGGTGGCGCTATGCATCAGGTGCCCTCGTCGACCCTCACCGGACCGGACCATCTCGAGCTCCAGCTCACGACTGCGTGCCAGTACCGGTGCGCCTACTGCGGCAGTCCCGACGGCAGACCTCCTCATCAGGCCGACCGGCACGCCCTCGAGGACCTGATCCGTGAGATCCGGCCGAGCAAGGTCTCCTTCACGGGCGGGGAGCCGACCCTGGCGTGGGGCCTTCTCATGGACCTTGTCCGGTGCGCCGCCAGCGTCGGGTGCCTCTGCCAGCTCAACACGAACTGCAGGGCTCTGACCAGAGAACGCGTCCGCGAACTGGAGGAGAACGGGCTCACCATCCTCCACGCGTCGCTGTCGACCCTCGACGCCAGGCTCTTCGCTCGGATCCGCCGCGCCCGAGACCCCGAAGGGCTGGAGCACATCCGCCGGGTCGTGAGCTTCGCCTGCGGGCGCTCCCGCATGCGGGTCATCGTGGAGGCCATGCTCACGCGGGACACCCTCGCGGGACTCCAGGACGTCTACGAGTTCGCTCTGGACGCGGGCGCGGAGTCGTTCGAGCTGCAGGCGGTCATCCCGACGAGCGATGCGATGTGGGCCGTGGTCCCCGAGGACTACGAACTCGTGAACGCCGTCGATGTGCTGATCGCTCTCCGCTCGAACGAGCTGCCCATCACGCTGTGCTGTCTCCATCTTCCGGACTGCAAGGGCTACGAGCGGTGGTCGAACCAGGACGGCGTCGAGCGCCACCGCTGCGGGTGCGGCCGCGAGACCGTCTATGTCGCTGCCGACGGGACCGTCATGCCGTGCAGCTTCTTCCACGAGGAGCTGGGGAACGCGCGGGACGGTCTGAAGGAGATCTGGAGGAGTTCCCCGCTCCTTGAGAGGATCCGGTCCGAGCGGCCCGAGGCCTGCGGGGCGTGCGATTCCTGGGACGACTGCCGGAACACCTGCCCCGCTCTCGTCTACCGGGCGGCCGCGCGGTTCGATGAGCTTGCCCACGACGCCCACGATGCGCTACGCTCCCGCGTAGCGTAGTCCGTTCCCCAGGAGAACATCTCCACCGTCACTGGGAGGCCTCATGCCGAACCCCGAACCCGGGGCCGCGGCCCTGGCGCTGGCGGCGCTCGACAGCCTGACCGACCCGGTCCTCGTCGCCGATACCGACCACGTCGTGCGGTACATGAACCGGGCCGCCCTCGCCCACTACACCGGCGGCTCCGAGCTGCTCGGCACGTCACTTCTCGACTGTCACAACGAGGCATCGAACGCCGTGATCGTCGAGACACTCGAGGCGTTCCGAAACGGTGAGGAGGAGCGGTTGATCTCCGAGTCGCCTGAGCGGCGGATCTACATGCGGGCCGTCCGAGACGATGCCGGCACGGTCGTTGGATACTATGAACGCTACGAGCGACCGCGGTGCGCGGGCGACACGCCCGAGCATCCCGACGAGGAGGGCGGGTGATGAAGGCGACGCCCGACAGCGGAACGAGGACCCTCGTCCTGCTCAGACACGGCGAGAGCGAGTGGAACAGCACCAACCGCTTCACCGGCTGGACGGATGTCGACCTGACCGGGCGCGGCGTCTCGGAGGCGCGGACCGCCGGCCGCCTGCTTCGGGAGGGCGGCTACACATTCGACGTGGCCTGGACCTCGGTTCTCACGCGTGCCGTCAGGACGCTCTGGATAGTACTGGATGAGCTCGACCTCCTCTGGCTGCCTGTGCATCGCGACTGGCGGCTCAACGAGCGGCACTACGGTGCGCTCCAGGGGCTCAACAAGGCCGAGACGGCCGCCGAGCACGGCGAGGAACAGGTCCACGTCTGGCGGAGAAGCTACGACGTCCCGCCGCCGGCCCTCGAGCGGGACGACCCGCGGTTTCCCGGGAGCGACCGCCGGTACGACGGCATTGACCCGGAGGAGCTTCCTCTCACCGAGAGCCTCAAGGACACGGTCGCCCGGTTCCTGCCCTGTTGGAGCGGAGCCATCGCGCCGGCCATCCTGAGCGGCAAGCGGGTGCTGATCGTGGCACACGGCAACAGTCTCCGGGCGCTCGTCAAGCATCTGGACGACATCTCGGACGAGGATATCCCGTCGCTCAACATCCCGACGGGCATCCCGCTCGTCTATGAGCTCGACGACCGGATCGGTCCGCACCGGCACTTCTACCTGGGCGACCCCGAGGAGGCCGAGCGGGCCGCCCGGGCGGTGTCGGAGCAGGGGAGCTCGGGCGGCGCGTGAACCGGGCCCCGGGGCGAGCCGGAACCCGCCGGTGGACGTCCGGCCGGGCCGGGGGAATGAGAGTCAAGGAGAGTGAGATGAGCATCACCCTGCCGGACGAGGCGCGCAGGCAGGCGCTCGCGTCCATCTCTCGGTACTTCGAGGAGAAGCTGGAGATGGATTGCGGCGAACTGCAGTCCAGGCTGCTTCTCGACTTCTTCCTCGAGGAGCTGGCGCCGAGCGTGTATAACGAGGCGATCAAGGACGCGCAGAAGTACTTCCAGGACCACGTGGCCGATCTCGAGGCCGCCTGTTACGAGATGGAGTTTGCCTACTGGCAGAAGTGACGCTCCACGGCGGCGTCCGCATCTCGGCAGGGGGTGCCGCGCCCTCCGCACGAGTCTGCGATGAGGTGACTGGTCATACTCTGCACGGTCGCCGCGCTGCTCTCCTCGCGCGCGGTAGACGAGAAGGTGACACGGGAGCGTGAGGACATGAAGGGGTACGAAGCGCCGACCTACGGCGACCTGATCGCCGAGGCGTACGATGACCTGTACGTCGACGTGAGTGAGGCACAGCTCGACGTCCTCGAGAAACTGGCGGGAGACGGGGCCGCGCTCGAACTGGGTGTCGGCACAGGCCGTGTGGCGCTTCCTCTCGCCGAGCGCGGCGTCGAGGTG
This sequence comes from Candidatus Effluviviaceae Genus V sp., assembly GCA_014728125.1. NCBI lineage: Bacteria > Candidatus Effluviviacota > Candidatus Effluviviaceae > Candidatus Effluviviaceae Genus V sp. Next base: position 4,200 of record WJMD01000001.1, on the reverse strand, counting down.
CACGGCGTCGACGCGTCCGAGGACATGTTGGACAGGCTTCGCGCGAAGCCCGGCGGCGAGTTCGTTCGGGCGACGGTCAGCGACTTCCGGATCATCGAGCCGGACGGACCCTTCAGTCTGGTCTATGTCGTCTTCAACACGTTCTTCTCCCTGACGTCGCAGGAGGACCAGCTGGCCTGCTTCGCCTCCGTCGCGGACCACCTTGAGCCCGGCGGCTCGTTCCTCATCGAGGCCTTCTATCCGGACCTCTCGCGGTTCGACAGGGGACAGACGGTCCGGGCCACGTCCGTCGGGCTCGACGCCGTCCAGCTCGAGGTGACGCAACACGACCCCGTCAGGCAGCTCATCACGAACCAGCACGTCGTTCTGAGCCGGGAGGGCACCAGAATGTACCCGGTCGTGCTCAGATACGCGTGGCCGTCGGAGCTCGATCTGATGGCACTCGCTGCAGGCCTCAGACTTCGTGAACGATGGGGCGACTGGGATGAGCGTCCGTTCACGTCCGGCAGCGGCCGGCACATCACGCTCTACTCGAACGACGAGGATCACTGAGCCCGTGGAAGCCCGCATACGGGAGCGCTCCAGCGACCGGAACTGCGAGGAGCTGATAGACTGAACGGGGCCGCTCCGGCGAGGCTGCCATCCGTCGCAGTTTGCCATCACGGCCTGATGTGCTATCCTGTCCCGCAGATGGACCCCGAATCATGACGATCGGTCACCCTCGGGAAGGCAGGTCTGGATGACAGGTACGCAGAGCGTCCTCATGCCGTCCGACGTCGCGGCGATGGCCATGGCGGCTGCCTACGGCCTCTTCCTTGTCAATCGGATCAGCTACGACCGCATCAAACGTAGCATCCTCTCGCGGCGCCGCTGGTGCCTCAATATCTGCTGCGGGCACACGGACGGCGGCGGCATCAACGTCGACATCGTACGGCACTCCGCCGTCCGCAATTTCAAGAGAGTGCGCGACATATACCGTCTCCCGTTCCGGGACCGGAAGTTCGAGTGGGTTCTCTGCTCCCACACGGTGGAGCACGTCGACGACCCCGAGCGGCTGGACAGGGAGCTTCGGAGAGTCGGCAGGAACGTGCTGTACGTCGTCCCCCCGCTCTGGGACCTCGCCGCAGCGTTCAACGTATTCGAGCACAAGTGGCTCTTCCTCACGCTCTCCAAGGAGCACAGGGAGCTCCCCAGGTACATCAAGCTGCCGTTCGCGCGTACCATCCAGCGCGCGATGGGGCAGAGGATCTCGGCCTGAGCCTCGCCCGTTCGGCGGGTCTCCACGTCCGCCCGGCGCCGTTTCGGAAGGGGGACACCCGTGTTCATCTCTCTTCTCGGTGTGACTTTCGTTGTCGCAGTTCTCACCTGCTTCGCCGTCGCCGCCATCTTCCGCCGCTCTCTGACGCGCATCCTCCAGCGAACCGTCTCCGAAGAGATGGCCGACGCCTGGCAGAAGTACCTGATGTTCGCGATCTACGTCGTGGGGATCTCGGGCGGCGTCAGGGTGTGGGACCTCGAGAAGTACATCACGCCGAGGGTCGAGGAGACGGAGGTCATCGTCCTCAACGCGGAGCGCTGGACGCTGGAGGTCTACCGGACGGTGATCGGGACGCTCCAGAGCCTGGCATGGCTGCTCCTGATCGTGTTCCTCTTTTCGCTGATAGCCTACGTTATCGTCCGAAGGCGCGAGTCGAGTGCGCCCTAGCCCGGGAGGCCCATGGTCAGCATTCGCCCGTTCCGCGAGGACGACCGACAGGCGGTGGTCCGACTCTGGCAGAGTGTCTTCCTCGACCCGCCGCCGCACAACGATCCGGATCGGGACATCACGCGTAAGCTCGGCGTGCAGCGCGATCTCTTCCTGGTCGCGGAGGAGGGGAACGGGATCCTGGGCACGGCCATGGCGGGCTTCGACGGACACCGCGGATGGGTCTACTACGTCGCGGTTCATCCTGAACATCGCCGGAGAGGCATCGGAGCGGCGCTCATGTCCTCCGTCGAGAGGCGGATGGCCGACTCCGGCTGCCCGAAGGTCAACCTGCAGGTGAAAAGCTCGAACCTGAGGGCCGTCTCCTTTTACCGCCATCTGGGATACGAGACCGAGGAGCGCATCAGCATGTCGAAGCGGCTGGCGCCCGAATCGAACGCGCTCGAGCGCGACGAGCCGGCGGCGCATGACGCCGTCAGGGAGGGGACGCGTGGACCAGAGATCGATCGAGAAGCTGAGACGCCGGCTCGATGAGGTGCTCGCCGATGCGGATGTGGCTTGGTGGGACTGGGACATCAGAACGAACGTCGTGACGACGAACGACCGCAAGGTCGAGATGCTCGGGTACGAGCCCGACGCGTTCCGCGGAGCCGGGTACGAGGCATTCACCGACCTGCTGCATCCCGAGGACTACGAACGCACCATGCGGGCGATGCGCGACCACATGGAGGGACGTTCCCCGGTCTACCAGGTCGACTATCGCATACGGAAGGCCGACGGGGAGTACACGTGGTTCATGGATCGCGGTCTCGCTCTGGAGCGTGACACCGGCGGGAAGCCGACCCACCTGCGCGGGCTCGTGATCGATCTCGGTTCGGAGCTCAATGACGCCGTGCACAATGAGGCTGTCGTCAAGCTGGCCCGGGCCGTCCTGCCGAGCTCCGACGCGCCCGACAGGCTCGTCGTCCTCTGCTCGGTCTGCGGGAAGCTCAAGCTCAGTGACGATGACTGGTACGAGGTGAACGCGTCCCTCCCGGACGCCTTCCCGAACGAGATCTCCCACGGCATCTGCCCCGTGTGCGTGCGTGAGCTCTTCCCCGAGGAAGCCGACGAGGTGCTCGCGGGGATGGGACTGAGCGCCTGAGAATAGGCATCGACCATTGAGCACGTATCTCTACAGGATACGGCCCGACAGACCCGAGCTCCTGACCGACGGGCCGACCCCGGACGAGAAGCGGGTGATCTCGGAGCACTTCGAGTACCTGAGCGGACTCGCCGACGAGGGAGTGGTCCTTCTGGCGGGCCGGACGCAGTCACAGACGACCGACGACTTCGGCCTGGTCATCCTCTTCGCCGGGAGCATGAACGACGCCAGGGAGGTCATGGAGAACGACCCCGCCGTCCGTGACGGGGTCTTCGTCGGCGACCTGTTTGTCTACCGGGTCTCGCTCCACTCGAAGGACATCCTGAAGCTGCTCGCCGATCTGTCGTGACGCACGGCACCGGCCGGGCGCGGCTCACAACCACGGAGCGGGAGCATCCACATGACCTCCGAGACCACGTCCCCGCGTCGTCTCGAGGCATTCAGCGACGCCTGATCCCTTGCTTTCCGCCGGGTTCTGGTGTTTCCTTCTGACCATGGTTGCCTGACGCCACCGTCGGAAACGACTTTCGTGACGGGCGGTGTCCCTGACAGGGGAGGAACCGGATGGCGTTCGATCTCGAGAAGCTCTTCGTCGATGTCTTCTCTCCGCGAGAGGGCGAGGTCGTGACGCTCATGCACGATCTTCCGACGGATACCGTGCCCGACACCAAGGTCTGGCGCGAGCGTCGCGACATGGCGCGGTCGTGGCACGCGGGCATCGCCGGACTGAGCGACACGTACGGCATCACGGTCAATCCGCCCCTGACCTACGAGGCCACCGGGACGCAGAACGGTGAACTGCCGGCGAACGGGAAGCTCGCCGAGGAGGACGTTGAACTCTCAGATGTCATCGGTGGGTCGACCGTCGTCATCGCGATGACCGAGTTCTCCGCTTCGGCGCCCCTCTTCGCCTTCGTGAAGGCGCACGAGGAGCTTCGCGTCGCCAGCATGCCGGGCTGCGAGAGACGCATGGAGGAGACGGGGCTCTCGGCGGACTACAGGGGAATCGCCGAGACCTGCGAGCGCATGGCGCCGCTCTTCGCACGGGCCGACCTCATCGAGGTGGAGTTCTCGACCGGTCACATGTGCAGGTACGACGTCTCCGGCGAGCGGCTCGTCTTCAAGGACACCGGCCTTCTTCCGCCGGAGCCTGCGAGGCCCCACGACAGGCTCACGAACCTTCCGGCTGGGGAGGTGTGCGTCAACCCCAGGGAGTCCGACGACAGCAGGACCGCCGGAGAGATCCCGGTGGCCGCGGGCAACGAGATCCTGCTCTTCCGCGTCGAGCACAATCAGGTCGTCGGTGTGCTGGGGGACGGGCCGCTCGCTGATGAATTCCGGTCGATGTTCG